>JBATKL010000564.1:0-4404 GCA_049669385.1 Candidatus Electrothrix sp.
TGTATCTGCAATAACCCCGTCGAAATCAAAGCCGAGGAGGGCAGGGTTGATTTTCACTGATCGATGCACAAATTTTCTATTTCTTTACCTTTTTTCGAGAGCCCTGAAGGGTTTCGTCATTAATCCGTTGAATCTTCTCTGCCAATTCCTCGCTCACTGCTATGCGCCCCTCCAGGACGCATCCCTTCCGAGCCGGGACGCATTCACCGGACAATCGCTTGCATTTACTTTTTTCTATGTCGTAATTCTTGCAATGAAAGGTCATGCGTCCTTCTCGTTACTCTTTTTGTACGATTCGAAGCGGATTCAAAGAGAGATCTTTTACTCAATGACCTTTGCTTCCTCAATTATTGCCGCATACCGATAACCTGCTCCGAAGTCTTTGTCCTTATGCAGGATTCCTTCAAGAGTGACAACAGCGCCTTTTTCGGCCTTGCCTGAGGTGGTCACGACGAGGTCATGGGTTTTCTTCTCAGGATCGCCGGTCCCATCTTGCAGATGGATCCAGTTCTTGCCCATAATCATGCTGGAAAACTTCATGACTTTGCCGCGAATTCGAACGGTTTTTTTGTCGAGTTTTTCAGCGTTGGCAAAGCACTCCTCAACGGTTTGCGCATTTTCTCCCTCTGCTTTTTCCACCTTGACCTTGTCAGCAGGGACAATAGCTCGGGCAGAACCTCCGGAAAGTTTTTCCAGCTCGGCGTCAGCGACCGGGGCCTCTTCAGAGGCATGAGGATTTTCTCCTGCGGCGGCTGTCTGATGCATGCCGCCAGCTCCGGCAAGACCAGAGGAGAAGATGATAACGTCGAACGTCTTACCTAACGCCTTTGACTCAAAGGATTTCATTGGCATGCCAGGGCTGATTGTCACTTCTTGCCCGGCTTCTACCTTGCTTTCTGGCAATGCTGCCCAGATCTCGCCCAGTTCATGCTGTATCAACAGATAGGTATAACCGCCGGCTGTTTGCACCTCCAGCACCTTGCCTTTTATGGGGTTATCTGCAAAATCTGCTGCGGCTTCCATAGTTATGGGGGTAGACTTCGGTTTCTCCGCCAGTGCGGGGCCTGTAAATAGCAGAGTCAGTGCCAAGGCTGCTGGAATATAACCCTTCATCATGATGTGTTCTCCTTGAACAACTTGATATTGTTGTGCAGCTCTACGAGTTGCACGTAAATCGTATGCAGTTCATGGTGAGTTACATGTGATTTACATACGAGCGAGTAGAGCTGTATTGACGATCTTTCCGACCCTTAAGGTCGGGTTTACTCTTTAGATCTTTATACTCTTCTTTGTTGCAATTCAACAAACGGAAGACCGAACCAGTGTGGAGTGACTCCGGCCTTCCAGCAATCACGAGTATTGGCGAATATTTCTTTCATAATACCTGTGATGACTGTTCGTAAAACGTCGCTCCCGCCGAGATTTGTTCCACCATTTCTCCAGAGCGTTTCAAGCATGAGAATCAGCTGGAAAAAATTTTGTTGCAGCGGTCTGTTGACCGGATGGTCCGGCTGCTCATTCCCGGTGTATATATCCGGAAGACCCTGGTTTTTTATCCTGATAAATCGTCCGAAATGAGAATGTCCGTTATGCACATTTGGTGCTTTATCCAGTACTTCAGGATGAAGTACGAAACGGTAGTATGGAGGAATTGGAAAGTTTTTCTCGGTCCAGGGGGGAGGCACTAAATGTTCATTGAAGATATGACCTTCTCCCTGATTAACAATAGCCTGAACCGCATCCTGGGCTTTGGGGTAGCTGTCTATAATCTGGCAAAATCTTTGTTTTTCCCAATGATGTTGCTGGTGGTCAGTGTTCCAGCTAAATTGGCTGACACCGACTCGATTAATGCCGAATATGAGGGCATCATACATCTCGCCGATGGAATGATAGGGATACTTGGGCTGGGTATGATCCATGTCCTGACGTAGCTGTGCCTGTTCTGGGGTCTCAATATCCAACATTGTATTGAGCCTTATATCATCCAAAGGTCCTAAGGAGGCGTTCAAAAAAGAGCATCCTCCTGTTTCGGAATTGTATGAGCTTATATATGGAATATCCGAGCCGTACTGCGGTGGCTTAAAATTCGGAGCGGTGTCCAGGGCAAGGCAGAGGTTCGATGCCAGTTGCAGATGCAACATTTCTTCTCTGATGACGCTGCGGATAATCTGAACGGCTTCGCAATCCTCTTCTTTGATGGAACACATTGCCGTAATATACAAGGGCAGGGTGAAAAACTCCACAGCAACTGCGGCCTGAGCATGTTCTTGTACAAGCTCTTTTGTCCATTGTTTTGCAGTTTCTGATTCGTTCATGAAAAGGTATCTCCTGTGCGCTCTTATGCGCAGAACGGGCATATATTTATATATTCTATATGCGCTGGAAGGTTGACAGAGTCAAGACTCAGGAGCATTGGATCAACAGCACAAAAGAAGTAATGTTACCGGGAGAAGGTTTCGGTAAAAAAGAACGCGATATCCAGAAAAAGCTTTCTCATATTTTTTCCTGTGCTATGTTGAAATCGAGTTAACGCATTTTTGCTGTTTCTTGAAAAAGAGTGCAATTCAGTAAGAATGCAACAAAAAAATAACTTGATTATAACACCGCGCAGAGGATTTTATACGCGACAACTCTTCGCCAGTAAAACCCTTTGCATCAAGAATTGAACCGTTGCATGTTACTCTATGAGCACTTCTCTGTCAAAGCATTCTCTTTGCAGGAAGATATGAACTCCTGAAAAAAGTTCCGGTTCGATTTTCGTCATTACAGAAGAGCAGGCATGTCTAAAATACGCGTTCTCTCCGATCATCTTGCTAATCAGATCGCTGCTGGTGAAGTTGTTGAACGACCGGCTTCAGTGGTCAAAGAATTACTGGAAAATGCCCTTGATGCCGAAGCTGATCGGATCAATATACAGGTGGAGGGTGACGGCACCCGGCTGATCCGTGTCGTGGATAACGGTGTGGGTATGGACCAGGATGATGTGCTGCTCTGTCTTGAGCGCCATGCAACCTCGAAATTGATCGAGGAAAGCCAATTAGCAGCGATCACAACCCTGGGTTTCCGGGGAGAGGCATTACCTAGTATTGCCTCGGTTGCCCGCATGTCGCTTCTTTCCCGTCTTCATACTGCTGAGATCGGTACTCGGGCTGAGATTCGTTACGGTGTCCTGCATGATCTCCATGATGATGGCTGTGCCTGTGGTACCATTATTGAGGTTCGTAATCTGTTTGGCAACCTGCCAGCGCGTAAGAAATTTTTAAAAAGCAAACGGACAGAGCTTTTTCATATTGAAGAGGTTATCCGCAATCAGGTTCTTGCCCACCCAGATATCGCCTTTTCTCTTCAGGTGGACGGACGTAAAACCATTACCTTGGCAGCCGCAGACCAGGAACAGCGCGTCCGTGATATTTTCCGCTATTCCGGAAAGATGCTTGATATATCTTGTGTCTCCGGTTGTGTTTCTGATTGTGTCTCAGGCAATAATGAACAGGCAGCTCTCTCTGTGAGCGGATTCCTCCTCCTTCCTGATGCCCTATCCACGGCGCGTCTTCGTATCCTCGTTAATAACCGTCCGGTACAGGACCGAATGATCCGCTATGCGGTAGCTGAAGGCCTGAAAGGTTTGCTCATGAAGGGACAGCAGCCTGTTGGTGCGTTATTGCTTGATCTTGATTCACAGCTGGTTGATATCAATGTTCACCCGGCCAAGCGGGAGATTCGTTTCCGCAATCCCAATGAGATACGACGTTTTCTTGTGCGTGCGGTTTCCGAGGCAGTGCTTCGGCACCAGGAGGAGATGCGTTCGGAGCTCTTCAGTCCCTCAAAAGCAGAGAGCAAAGCTGAAACTAAAGTCGAAAATAAGGCAGGAAACGAGACCTCGTTCCCTGATTCTTGGTCAAATCGGTCGGGCCAATTTGAAAACAGCGAGCCTCGACAAGGCGGCCACCCGGCTCAATATCCTGTTCAAAACCAGGATCGGAATCAAGGGCAGAGGCCGGGGCAAGGTCAGTATCAAGGCCGAGATCAAAGCGGGAAATCAGGGCAGGGAGATCGACAAATATATAGTGCGGAACCCTTGCCGTTTGCTTCATTACCGGTCGCCGGAAGCGAAGGAAAGAAACTGAAAGGGCAGGGGGGAGCACTGAAGCTGGAGCCGGAGGAACAGGAGGTTCTGATAAGAAAGCAACCTGATCAGCAGCTTGAACAATATCCTGAACAACACTCTGAACAACGAGGTCAAGGGTACAATGAGCAAGCGGGCGACCTGCAAACCGAGCAGCAGCTCGGGTACAGCGGCCTGCGGTTGATCGGCCAGTTCCTCAACCTGTATCTGCTTTGCGAACACGACCAGCAACTCGTGGTGATTGATCAGCATGCGGCCCATGAGCGTATCCTCTACCA
>JBATKL010000565.1:0-2235 GCA_049669385.1 Candidatus Electrothrix sp.
CTGGAGCTGAAAATGGTGGTCAAGGTGGTGGACGATATGGACGGAGCAATGGCCTATATTGCACAACACGGCTCCCAGCATACTGAGGTCATTGTTACAGAGTCCTATGCCAACAGCCAGCGTTTCCTCCGGGAGGTAGATGCCTCGGCAGTGATGATCAATGCCTCCACCCGCTTCAACGACGGCGGTCAGTTCGGCCTGGGTGCGGAGATCGGCATCTCCACCACCAAGCTGCATGCCTACGGCCCTATGGGCCTGGAAGAGCTGACCACCAAGAAGTTTGTGGTCTACGGCGAAGGAGAGGTTCGGCAATAGTCTGGTGAGAGGTGAGGAGGTGAAGGCTACGGGCGGCATACCGAGGGTCGCCAGGATCGGCCTTTTCGGGGGCACCTTTGATCCGGTGCATAACGGCCACCTGGCTATTGCCCGCCAAGCCGCTGAAGAGGCCCGGCTGGATCAGGTGCTCTTTATCCCGTCGGCTGATCCGCCCCATAAGAAAACACCCGGTGCCTCGTACTGGCATCGGGTGGACATGCTGGAGATTATACTGAAAACCTCCTTCAGCGGAGCACCTGTTGATCAGGATTATCAGGACCGCTTTGCCATTTCTTTGCTGGAAGCAGAACTTCCCTTTCCCTCCTATACTGTTGATACCCTATTTGAGCTGAAGAAACGGCTTCTCAATGCAAGATGTTATTTCATCATCGGTGCTGATTCTCTGCTGGATTTGCATTGCTGGTATCAATATCAGAAACTGCTCAGTCTGACCCATTTTATTGTTCTTTCCCGCCCCGGTATTTCACTTGCTGCCATGCAGAATGCTGTCCAGCGTCTGCCCGGTTCCTTTGTTCCTGATACGTCATATGGTCAACACAAACGCTGGCTCCGTTCTGACGGGGCAGAGATCCTTTTGCTGGTCAACCGGCTGAGAGAGGATATTTCCTCCACCGTGATTCGGGCGGAGCTGGGGCAGGGCAGAGCACCGCAAGATGTGGATAGCAGGGTGCGAGAGTATATTGCGCGGGAGGGGCTGTATCGTAAGCCGCTGGCCTAGCCTTCTTTGCGGAGCAGGCGTGCTGTTCAAACCTTGATATAAGATACAGCGTCTGATATTTTGAGAGGATGCATTCAGGTAAAATTCAGGTAAAACCATGCTGCGCAAGGGAGTACTATGAAACACCGGTTTATCTTGAGGGGTAAGATGCTTTCCCTCCCGCTTCTTTGTTTTTTCCTTTTTCTGCCGGGGAAGCCTGTTTGGGCAGCCGGTTCGCCAGGTTTGCCTGATGATATTCAAATTACCTTGACTGCGGATGAATCTCTGCGGCAGATCAGCGAGCGCCTGCTCGGTGACGGGGATGCCTGGCAAATCATCCTCCGTTGTAACGGGATTGAACACCCTGATGCAATCTCTCCAGGTACTTCATTGCGTATTCCCGTGGGGTTGTATACCAGGCTACACCGGCATCTTGAACGCGCTACCTCTCTTATCAGTCAAGCCACCCGCGAGGGTGCTGCCCTGCTGGCGGAGAAAGAGATCGCCGCAGCAATTCGCCTACGGGATCAGGCCCAGCGCCTTAAACAGGAGGCTCGTCTGCAAGAGGCTGTAGAACAGGCAATCCTGGCTGAGGCCGGGGCTCTGGCAGCTCTGGACAAGGCAAAAAGGACGCAAACACATGCTGCGGAAGCATGGTTATCCGCCAAATCAGGTACTGTGCAGAATCGTCCCCCTGATGCTTCGCGTTGGCAGGAAACCAAGCTGGAGCAGAGACTGCAAGAACGGGAAAGAGTCCGCACCCTGGCAGATTCACGTTGTCGGATTACATTCAGCGATCAAAGTGAGCTTTCGCTGGATGAACATGCGCTGGTCGCTATCGGCAGCATGGAGAAAAATGTCATCCGCTCCTCCTACAGCAACAGCGTGTCCATGATTGAGGGGGACATTCTGGTCCATCTTGCCTCGCTCAGCCAACTGAAGCGCTTTGAAGTAAACATTCCTGATATCATTACGGATGTCCGTTCTCGTAATTTTTCCGCTTCCCGTGATAAAGAAAATATTACCAGAATTGCTAATTATGACGGTGAAATAGATGTCGGTTCTGGAGGCGGTCAGGTGACGGTAAAGAAAAATCAGGGCACCAAAATTATTCCCGGCCACCAGCCGACGACACCGAAAGCACTGCTTCTCCCACCTGAAGTTCTCAATCCAGAACCTGAGCAAAATCTGTATGGGACAGA
>JBATKL010000566.1:0-7723 GCA_049669385.1 Candidatus Electrothrix sp.
TCAAATGTACCCTTGCCTGCGGCCTGCAATCCCTGCTTGCCGTAGCTCGATTGAAGATCCACGCTGCCAAAATCGGAAAGCATTTTCAACGCGGGCAAGCGCCATTCTTTCTGTTCATCACGCTGGAGATCCAGTTCAAAGGCAAGCTGTTCAAGTTGGGGATGATCTTCAGCCAAAAAACCGCCGGTTAGATCAACCTCCTTCAGGGTGATGGGGCCACGCAGCACAAGATTACCACCTTCGGTATTCTTGACTGTCAGCTCGGAGGTCAGAATTGCCTGCCCTTGAGGGACACTGCTCTCGGCAGGAGCCAGAGCAAGAAAGGGGGCAACTTGGACACCAGTGAAGCTCACCTGCATATCAGCAGTCATAAGGTCCAGCAGATCACCTTTCACTGAGGGCAGATGAGCGGAGCCGACCGCGGTTATTTGTCCTTCTGCCTGCTCTGCACCGGTTTTCAGCGAGAGATTAAGATTGAGGGTGTCAGCGGCAAGGGTTAGGTCTAAGGCCCCTTGGTGCAACAATATTTGCGGTTCCTGCTCTCCCTGCTGCTGATTGACCTGCTGTAGTTTGACAACCGCTCGGTTAAACAGCACCTTCCCGCTCATCTTATGCCAGAACCAGGTCTCGGGCTTACTCGCTTTTTCCTCAGCGTTTGACGGTTGTTTCTTGCCGCTGTCCTCGGTTATTGCGGAAGCAACGGTCTCGCCTTCAATGTCAGTAATTCCAGGCTGCGCTTGGGATTGCGTGATAACCACCACAGGGTCATCGACCGTGATGGTCCCAAGATTCTTGGGTGCCATCAGCAAAGAAAACAGACCCTGGGTTCCGGCCAGACGAGCCGCATCAACCTGATAGCCCTGATCTTGATAGGAAACCTCGGTACATGTAATGCCCTCACGCCACCCGATAGCACAATCGCCCAGCGCAAGCTCACCTGAAGAGCTACTGTTCACCTTGCTGACAAGACTGTTCTTGGCCCAATCTGAAGAGAGAAGAAAGGGAAGTATTGCGGCCGTAATACCGAACAGCACAACTATAAAGAGCAGAGTAGCTCCCACAAAAATCTTTATATTTTTCACCTGCTGGACTCCAACTTACTGCTTTTTTATCTGAGGGATATTGCCAGAATTGACGCGAACTTTACCACTTTGATATCAAAAAGTAAACAGTACCTCAATGGGGTATACGTCGCATACCTTTTCACTCTGAAGACAGAGCAGGCAGGAAGATTTTACCCTGCCCAATAAAAAAGGCCGCTTTCACGGGTAATGAAAGCGGCCTCACAACTGATATTTTTCCTTACTTTTTGTCTACGTTCTTTGGTTGTTTCGCCTTCATTACTTGAGCTTTTTGGTCATGTTTATTCGCCGCCTGCTTCTTACTTTTGTCCTTATCTTTTTTACCGCCTTTATCACCCATTACGTGCTCCTTTCGTCGTACTGCTTTTTACCAGACAAAATTGTCTGGTAATTTGTTGTCGAAAAAATACTTTGCTGACTACCATAAAAAAGGCAGCTTGTCTAAGCAAGCTGCCGGAGAGTAAGAGCATCAGAAACCACGCAGGTCAGCCCTGCTTTTTCTGCTGATCAGAAAAAAAATTCACCCAGGATGAAGTCTTTTCCCTACACCAATCTTTGGGAGGCAAATAAGGAGGTTCAGCAAGTGATGCCAACGTGGTCTGGTTGTCGAGACGGTTATACACTCGTACCCAAAAGCAGAGGCGCTCAGAATAGACTTCACAACGCCCATCATTGCTGCCGCCGCAGGGACCGTTGACCAGCCGCTTTGGGCAATGCCATTGTGGGCAGAGAAAAGCAGAATGATATAGGGTGCATTCCCCGCACATTTGGCAGTTATACACTAGGCGTTTAACGGTCTTCTCAAGCCAGAGCAAAGTGTTGAGCCTATATCGACCCTTGGCGCAAAACAGACAAAAGCGAGCAAAAAGCTTGCCGGTGAAATATCGGTCTGTAAAAAGGAGGGCATGACCAAGCTTGTGCATCCAGGCCATACCGAGAACAGTACCCGGTGCAAGAGGTTCAGCCGCCTTTTTTCCCTTATCGACTGATAAACGATGCTGAAAATAATACCAGATTCCAGGTATCGGAAAATCATAATCTGCTTTATCCGGGAGTCCTTCTCTGTCCAGCTGTTCTACCCTGTCCAGTACATAGGCCACATCCTTAAAATGGAGATTGACCCCGCCAAGATGGACCCCTTGATAACCGCATTTCTTTAAACGGCTTATCATGAATGCAGCCCTGTCTAGACGGGCGTGAGCTGCACCGGCTGCTGCCTCAGCCTCCATCCGTTCTACCAACTTTTCAGGCAAGAGAATACCAGGGAGCTTGCCAGCAGAAAGGGCGCGAGCCAAAGGTAAGGTGGGGATAAAGACATTGGCAAGCAGGGGTATTTTTATTGCCTGCTCATCAAGGAATTCAGTCAGTTCCTGAAATTTACGAATATCAAAGCCGACCTGGGTGATAACAAAATCCGCCCCTGCTCGTATTTTTTGGAGCAGTTTGGCATACTGCCAGACCTGTTCAGCTTCAGTGGCTTTAAAGGGCGAGACCACACAGCCTTTCAGAATACCGGGTGCGGGGTACTGGTTCCTTCCGCTTCGATGATCCGGATAGAGCCCGTTCTCCATATCTTTAAGGAGCTGGAGAGCCTGAAGAGTGTCCAGATCGTACACCGGCTTGCCCCGACCATAGTAGCCTCGATGAGGAAAGTCACCGCCCATAACAAGCAGAGAACGGAGACGCAGGCGTTGATAGAGGTAGATATGACTACCGATCTGATTACGATTTTTGTCTTTGAGGGAAAAATGAATAAGGGGCTCTATACCTATTTTAACAAGCTCCGTACCGATAGCCACCGGTGCCAAAGCCGGGTTTCCTCCGGGATTATCCGTGATAGAAAGCGCTTTGATCCTGCCGTCGGCTTTTGCCTGTTGTGCAAAATCCAGCAGCGGGTCAACTTGTTTACCATCAAAACCCTGACGAGGCACAAGTTCAAAGGTGACCGTGAATTCATCAGGGGTGTTCAAAGCAGTTTGGAGCATTTTGATTGCCGAAGTTCGTTACCTGCAAAAAGAATTGAGGCAGGTTGGGTACCCTGCCCTCTGATACGCCCTAAGCCCTAACTGTTCAAAAAAACAACTTCGACATCGGTATTATTCAACTTTCTTACCCTAATATCTTCCTTGAAATATTTCCCCACGCCCTTTATGAGGCCTACAAGAAAATCAACGAGACCTCTGGGCGATTTATAGGTCATGATCAAGGTTCTGCTGTCTCTCCATTTATAGTCGAATCTCGGGGGATGGGCGTTAGGAATGGTGGAGGTCACCGTCTCATGTATTTTATCCATCCCGAGAAGGAGTTCTTTCGCTGAGTTGGCTTCCTGAAAATAGGCTCCGTACAGCCTGGGGGCGTAGATATTCACCCAGTAATCTCCGAAGGCATCAGCTGCTTGAAGCTGTGTGATATTGAGGACCTTACAGACGGAAGCTATCACCTTCATCACGGCGGCATCATCCATTTTATTGGTCGCGGAAAAAATGGCATGTCGATCCATCCCGGCATCTTCCAGCGCATCTTCCCATTTTTTCCTTCCAAAATTATCCTTAACCAGTCCTGCCAGGCAGGTTG
Source organism: Candidatus Electrothrix sp. (assembly GCA_049669385.1). Taxonomy (GTDB): domain Bacteria; phylum Desulfobacterota; class Desulfobulbia; order Desulfobulbales; family Desulfobulbaceae; genus Electrothrix. Next base: position 3,657 of record JBATKL010000566.1, read on the forward strand.
CGATCACACCTTTCATCTCCTTCCTCCTTTTTGTTGTTCATGGATACAGTGTATCAGGGACAGAGGAGGCTTTTGTTCTTGAAAAATATAAGCACCCCGCCCCTAAAACCCCTAGAATCTTAAGCCGTTAAACCCTTAAGCCCCCAAGGAAGGTGGTATTAACCTGAAATTATCCTTCAAAAACCCGGCAAGCAGCGGGTGTCACACAAGGAGCTTCTCTCTGTCTATGATTTCTTTTTTCGCTGCAAATTATACTTCTTCATTTTGTATTGCAACAGACTCTTGGTAATGCCAAGCTTTTCAGCCGCTCTAGCCTGGACATTATTCGCTTCTTCCAAGGCCTGACGGACCAATTTTTCCTCAATACCGCTCAAGACTTCGGAGAGACTGAGGCCCTCAGGGATAAACTGGCCCAGCTCAAGACCAGAACTCCATTCCTGTATACCAGGCATCTGACTGGTATCCGGCTGTACATCCTCCGCCTCGATACGACCTTCATTACAGAGGATAGCAGCCCGCTCAATGGTGTTTTCCAGCTCTCGAATATTTCCTTCCCAAGGCAGACTGACAAGCAGGCGCATAGCCTCTGGAGAAATCTCGTTCTTTTCCCGTCCAAGCCGCACCCCATTTTTCCGGAGAAAATAATGAACCAGAGCCGGGATATCGTCCAGTCGTTCCCGCAAAGGCGGCATGTGGATATGAATAACATTGAGACGATAAAAGAGGTCGTTTCGAAATTTTCCCTGCTCTACCTCGTCTTTCAGATCTTTATTGGTTGCAGCAAGAATGCGGACATCAACGGAAATAGTGGCATTACCCCCTACCCGCTCAAAAGAGCGTTCCTGGAGTACCCGCAGCAGTTTAGCCTGCAAGGCAGGAGTCATTTCGCCGATCTCATCAAGAAAGAGTGTGCCTGAGTCGGCCAGCTCAAAGCGCCCCTTGCGCATTGCAGAGGCATCGGTAAAGGCTCCTTTTTCATGACCAAACAACTCACTCTCCAGCAGATGCTCGGAAAGAGCTGCGCAGTTGACGGAGATAAAGGGCGCATCCCTGCGCTCGCTCAGATTATGAACAGCCCTGGCCACCAGCTCCTTGCCGGTCCCAGATTCACCGGTAACAAGCACAGAGGAAGGTGTAGGCGCAACCTTTTCAATCAGTCGGTAGACAACCAGCATATTCGGATTTTTCCCGATCATGCCGCCAAAACCCGACGTGAAAGTCGCTTCACTGCGCAGACGTTTAATCTCCCGCACCATGCCGTAATGCTCTACCGCCTTGCGGGCCGATGCCAGCAATTCCTCATTAGAAAAGGGCTTAGCCAGATAGGTAAAGGCTCCAAGGTGCATGGCCTCAACCGCTTTACCGACCTCGGCATAGGCAGTGATCAAGATGACCGGTAAGCGCTTATTGAATACTTTTAATTTACTGAGCAACGTGATACCGTCCATACCCGGCATTTTCATATCGCTTATAACCAGGTCCAGATCGTTTTCCCTGGCCATTTTCAATCCTGCCTGCCCGCTGTCCGCAGTAAAGACTTCATATCCTTCATCACGTAACAGTTCAGAAAGGACAATCAGGTAATTCGGTTCGTCATCAACTACAAGAATAGTATGCATGGGAGCTCTGAAGTATGGGTTAGGGAAGGTGTGCCCCTTCTCTTCTTAATATTTTTTAATCTCATTTCTCTTTTTTAGTTGGGTACGAAATGCTCTTCACCGAGATATTCACCGGTATCTCTATTCGCAACCCCTCATTGCTGAACATATTGCAATCGCTCAAAGAGTTCAACCATTATTGAATCTGGCGGACAGATAGCTCCGGCTTGACCGGCAAACAACCTGCCGTGATGGTCGCCGTGATAATCGCTGCCCCCGGTACAAAGCAAATTATATTTTCCCGCGAGAAACTGTAAACGCTTTTTTACCTTCCTGCTGTGGGTGGGATAAAAAACCTCCACTCCGTCAAGTCCTCTTTCCACCAGTTCCTGAAAAAGCATGGGCAACTCTTTCATACTTTTGTCTATCGTTCCTGGATGGGCAAGCACGGCTATCCCACCAGCCTGATGAAGAATCGCAATGGCCTCAGAGGCGAGAGAGGCGTAACGGCTACACCAGGCTGGTTTATTCCGCCCCAGATAAAAGGAAAAGGCCTGTTGTATATTGGTTATATAGCCCTTGTCCTTGAGCAATCGAGCAATATGGGGGCGACCTGCTTGGCCGCAACCGGAAACCTCTTCCAGCTCCTGAGCAGTAATGGGGATACCCATGCCAGCCAGTTTCTCCAGGATGTTCCTGTTACGTTCACTCCGTCCCTGTTGCAGGCGAGCCAACCAGTCGAGAAGCTCCTGATTATTCGGATCAATACCATACCCGAGAATATGTAATGAATACTGACGATGACTGGCGCTGATCTCAATACCGCTGACAACCGGAATGTTGAACTCGCGGCCATAGCGAATTGCTTCCTGCACGCCCTCAACAGTATCGTGATCTGTTAGAGCGAATCCTTTGATATTGCGGTCCGCAGCCATTTGGATCAGCTCGGCAGGGGTAGCAGTACCGTCGGAGTAAACAGAGTGGGTATGGAGTTCAACACACATAGAAAATAATTAACCATACAGCTAAGCAGCTAGGAGCATTTCAAGAATATATATCAGGTTGGCTTTACAGGCGATAACGTTCATCACCAGCAACCCTGCCGGAGCTGTACATTCCTCTTCATCACCTTATCTATAGCAAATTACTTGATGATTGTACAGGAGAGAAAAGATGAATCAGGGCTCATTTTGTCGCGTTTTTTTACGAAATGGGGTGTTATCAGAGAGCTTGTGAACTGTACGGCACACCCCCGGACAATCCTTTTATCTGCGATCCCAAAACTAAAATTGCCTTTCAAAAAAAATTCCGCTATTTTGATCAAGAGAAGCTTATTTTTTAATGTTGGATATTCGCCTCCGGGTCCCGTCAAAGACGGTTGGCCCGAGAAAGAAAGATGAGAAAGGAGCGTGGTATGGAGTTGTTAGCAGAGTATCATTTATGGATCATGATTGCTGTCCTGGTCGGTCTTGTTCTGCTGCCCCGTGAGCACAGAAAAAAGAAATCCGTCCTCACCCTGATTGTTGTTCTCGCGTTTTCTATAGGATACGAGTTGGCTATGAGTGAGCCGGTGACCGAAATGCCTGGCCGGATTGACCGTTACCTTAATCAGGAAGGGGCAAATAAAACAACGAACCCGCATTATTACAAAACGCCGGATGAGAGGCTCTTAGAACGGTAGCATTCTCCGGCTCATCTTGACAGATAACAAAAAAGGGCAGGCCTGAAGTAGGCCTGCCCTTTTTTATTTCACCCCTGAAGGCGGGTTGTTTATTTCGAAAAAGCGAAAAAATCGCCCTCCAAAAAAGCAATGTCCCTACGGCTCAGATATTTTTTCGCCCTCTTCGTTTGCAGCCTCTGCTGAGGACTCACCTTGCGGAGCAGGTTCCTCTTCCGGCTCTGTTGCAACAGAAGCTGCCTCTACCTCAACAGCAGATTCTATCTCTACCTGTTCCTGTTGAGCAGGCTCATCCTTCAGATACTTTTCCTGCACAGCTTTCTGCGCAGGCAAAGCTTCTTCATCTTCAGGTGGAAGCTCTGGAAGAACCGCCTGCTCAACCAGAGAAGTTTCCTGCGCTACAGGCTGAACTGCGGGCACATCCTCCTTCTTTTCCTCATAACCGACCAGCAGTTTTTCCCGCTTGGCTTCGGTCAGATCCTCAACCAGCCACTTGCCGACCTTAAAGTAGAGCTCGTTGTCCGACATCTTGAGGATGAAATAATCATCCTCATCCTTCTTGTCATCATTCTTGGCAAAGGCATAGGTCACCTTGCTGTCGTCCTGTTTGGTCACCGTGAATTGGACAGCCGGATCCTTTGTGAAGAGTTCAGCTGATGTTGCAGGATCAAGCACAGATTGGACCGAGATGGCGGTAACCTTGTTCAACAGCTTATCCACCGCTTCTTTCTCGGTTTCCTCCTTAGTCGCACCGTCCAACAGCCAGACCTTTTCTTTACCCTCTTCCTTCT
>JBATKL010000567.1:0-3043 GCA_049669385.1 Candidatus Electrothrix sp.
AAAAACAAGTATTATTTTAGCATAACACCCTAGGAACATAGGTAAGATTTTACAAATCCTGAGATATTTCTTTGTGCCACAATAAAATTTCGGCGTTTAAAAAAGAGAACGTGATGTATTTTTTCAAACTCCTGCTCCTTCTCATTCCATCCGATCCACCTGCCGAGCAGCAGATTCCAGCGACTCCCGCCCTAGCCATCCCCCCGTACCGAATCATCCACTCAACCCATTTATATCATTGTTCCTTTTCAAGTTAAGCATAAGAAAAAAGGCTTAGCAGATAAGTAAATTGATAAAAATAATTCTGACTGTTACGTTTTTAGAGGAACAGACTAATTGGATCATCAAGACCGAGCTCTCTTTGGAGAATAACCTAATAAACGTAACGCAAGGAAATGACCATGGCAAACAACATGAAACAGAAGTTTGTATCTCAAAAAATTTTCAACGACATCATGGCGGAATTGCCTCCAAAACTGCAAAAAACAGCAGAGCTGGAGGACGACAAATCCATCGCAGGCTGGTTCATGGGGGCAAGCGGGGAAAACCTCGAAAAAGTGAAGGAACTGGTCAGCGGCGTCATCGACCTAACCCTTGCGGGTCGTAAGAACCTGTTCCCCGAAGACCCGGAATATATCACCGACGAGGTCAAGGCCAGCACTGCTTACAAGAACGCCCTCCAAGAGGTGGAGAGCAAAAGTAACAAGCTTCAGGAAATTCTGATCAAATACTCAGTGCCATTCTCTAGCCTGCGCTATCAGGGACATATGACCTGGGACATCACCTTGCCATCGATCCTTGGATATATCTCAGGCATGCTACAAAACCAGAACAACGTCAGCTCACAGGCATCACCAGCGACCACGCTCTACGAGATCGCTGCCTGTAACGACATTGCACGCATGACGGGCTTCAAGGTGCGACCGCTGGAAGAGCAGGCCAGCTCTTCGGACGAAATTTTCGCCTGGTCGCATATCACCAGCGGCGGCACCGTCGCCAACATAGAAAGCGTTTGGGCGGCCCGTGAACTCAAATTCATGCCCCTGGGAATCAGATGCGCAACGGAAAACGGTCAATCTTTTGAAGCGATTCGAGACGGCCTTACCCTGCCCAACGGAAGCCCTTATAAGGATGCCACCGTATGGCAACTCCTGAATCTTAAACAGGACGATACTCTTTCCTTGCCAGCCCAAATCGCCGATCTCATGGGAGATGAGGTGGACGAATCAGCTGTCTGGAAACTGCTTGGGGAACACTATTCCCTCAATGCCAAGGGGATGAATTTCTTCTACAAACACTATCTCCTTCCCGAAGATATCAAGGCTCCGGCAATTATCGTCCCCTCAACCAAGCACTATTCTTGGGTCAAATCAACCTCTCTGCTGGGTATGGGCGGCGGTCAGCAGGGGTTGACAGAAGACGAGCTTACCGACATGTCCAAAATTCAGGATGACGGCCTGCTCAATATTTATGTCGATGATGAAGGTAAGGTAAAAACAGATCTCCTCAGAAAGGTGCTGGAGAGCTGCAAGACCCACAAGAAACCGATTGTATTGAATGTTGCCGTGGTGGGTACGACAGAAGAGGGCGCTGTTGATCCGGTAGAAGATTTACTGGCTCTTCGTGAAGAGTTCCGCAATCAACCAGAAGAGCCTTTTGATTACTCGATTCATACCGATGCGGCATGGGGTGGTTATTTTACAGCCTGCATCCGCAACCCCTTCGAGTTAGAGCTGTTTCCTGAAGATGAAGATCTCACGATTGACGGGATGTTTGATAATGGTGAATCCTGGTTCCGTGACTCTGTTTACCAAAGCATGACCCATATCCATAAATGTGACAGTGTCACCATCGATCCCCACAAAATGGGCTACATCCCTTATCCGGCGGGGAGCCTGACCTATAGGAACGATAACATCATCAACTTACTCAGCTTCAGCGCCCCCTATATCAGCTCCGAAGGCGACAGCAGTGAGATCAACACACGAAACATCGGGGATTCCGGCATCGAAGGTTCAAAGCCCGGCGCAGCAGCGACATCGGTTTTTCTCAGCCATCAGGTGATCCGCCCCGACAAACGGGGCTATGGCAAAATCATTAACCAGAGCATGCTCAATGCCAAGCTTTTTTACCTCTATCTTGTGACATTGGGGCATGCATTTCCGGAAGATAAGTTCAACATTGTCATGCTCACACCATTAAGTAAAGAGCTGGAAGGGAAAATAGAGGCGTTGAGCAAAATCTTGTGGGAACAAAAGATCCTGCAAACCGAGCTGTATTGTCACAAAGATGTTGCGTGTTTTCTACGAAAAATTTCCGGGGATCAGAATATTGTCGACTATGTCTTTACGAATAAAGCGGATAATTCACAGCTTGTGACCGAGGAACTGAACAACCAGCTTTTTCAAAATTTGAGTGTTCAATCCGGAGAGCCAATTGGCAAAGATCAGATCTTTGTCTCCATGACCACCTTTGGCAGAAGCAATTATGGTGATGATTTTATCGATGCACTGGGTGAGCGGCTTTACAGCAATCCGAAAGAAGTGGATGAAATCCCTTGTATTCGCTCTGTGGTTCTCGACCCTTGGGCGATTTACACCCAAGGGCAAGACGGCATGTTTAACTTTTTTACTGATGTCTTTATTCCAAAATTGCGGAAAGAGGTCAATTTGCTTTGTCAGGTTGTCGCATAACTATAATGACGAGGTGTAAAAACATCAGTTGGCACTAGGCCTTAATGGTCAAAAACCTCTTAATCCTTTAAGTTTATAGTTATTTTTTATAATTACAAAAGGGTCTGGCGATCATAAGAGATCGCCAGGCAACTTTCCCTCACCCCATCCGATCAACCCGCCGAGCAGCAGCAGGTTCCAAGGATTCCCGTTCCAGCCAGATACCCGTACTGAACCAGCCAACTATCCTCCGGCCATCATTAACAATGGTCAGCAAGCAAGGGATGAGCACCAAGGTGAGGATAGTGGCAGATGCCACCCCACCCGCCAAGGACAGGGCCATGGGGATCAAAAACCGAGCCTGCATATCC
>JBATKL010000568.1:0-1927 GCA_049669385.1 Candidatus Electrothrix sp.
CGTCAGACGCTTGATCGCTTGCTGTCAGAAGGACATTCTGAAAAGGATGCAAAAAAACTCATAGGTTGCGTTGTGGTTGCAGAGATTTTTGATGTCCTGAAGAAAGGAGAACCTTTCAATCTTGAGAGATTTATACAGGCTCTCAATGCGCTTCCAACGATACCGGAAGATTGAGATATGTTTTTAAAATTCCCCAAGATAAATCAAGAAGATCGCTACGGGACAAGGCAATTCCGTCCCGGAGGGACGCCCCTTTCATAGCCCAGCGTTTTAACGCTGGGTATACCATCAGTGTTTTAACGCTGGGCACCAGTAAAAGAAAACACAGCCATGATCACCTTTAAAGTTAATATCAAAACACAGGAAGATATTACCCTCCTGAATGAAACCTCCGACCTGGAGTGCAAACGAGCCGGTGGTCGCGATGGTCGCGGCGAGCTACCCAAGGATTTCTGGGAAACCTATTCGGCCATGGCCAACAGCGATGGCGGCACGGTCTTGTTAGGGATCAGCCAGAAAGGAACCCGGTTTCACCTGACCGGCATCGAACGGATTGACAAGGTCAAGCAGGATCTCTTTAATACAGCAAATAATCCCGGCAAGGTCAGCGTCAACCTACTCAATAACACCTCAGTACGCCTCCTGACTATTGACAACAGGTCACTGCTGCAAGTGGAGATTCCCCGAGCCAACCGCGAGCAACGACCGGTCTATCTCAACGGCAACCCCCTGGGCAACACCTATGTCCGCATGCATGAGGGTGATCAACGCCTGTCCGACGAGGCCGTCAGGCGGATGCTGGCTGAGCAGGCCGAGGACAGCCGTGATGCACGTATTCTCAAGGGCTTTGGCCTCGATGACCTGAACGCGGAAAGTATCCGGGTCTATCGGCAGATCTTTACCAATCTGAAACCGGGCCATCCGTGGAACGAGCTGGAAACGCTTTCCTTTCTCCAGAGGATCGGGGCCTGGCGGAAAGACAGGGAGGGCGATCAAGAAGGGCTGACAGCAGCCGGGCTGCTGATGTTCGGGGAGCACACGACCATTCAGGAAGCCTTCCCCTTGTACATGCTTGATTATCAGGAAAGACCGGCAAGCCAAAGCGAACCACGCTGGCTGGACCGGCTCACCTTGGACGGCACCTGGTCCGGGAATCTTTACGATTTTTACCGCAAAGTCTTTCTCAAGCTGACCGAAGGCATCAAGGTGCCTTTTGAGTTAGACGGTGACCGACGGTTGGATGAATCCCCAATCCATGTTGCGCTCCGGGAGGCCTTATGCAATGTGCTGGTCCATGCTGATTACTCGGATCGCCTTGCTGTCCTGGTGGTGAAATCTCCTGCAATGTTCGAGTTCAGAAACCCCGGCATGATGCGGATTCCTGTGGAACTTGCCCTGCATGGGGGCTATGCAGACTGCCGCAACCGCCTACTCCATCAGATGTTTCGCTATGTGGGCATCGGCGATCAATCCGGTTCCGGTATTTCCAAAATCCTCTCTTGTTGGCATAAATATCATTGGCGTGCTCCAGAGCTGTTTGATAGCCGAGAACCCCGTGATCAAACCATGATGCGGATGCGGATGATTGATCTTTTCCCCCAAGAGTTGGTGGTTCAATTGCGGCAACGTTTTGGGCAGGACTATGATTCCCTGTCCCATGAAGAACAGGTTGCTCTTGCTATCGCTGTTGTGGAAAACACGGTAACCCATCAACGTTATTGCACACTCAGCACCTTTCATCCGGCAGATGCAAGCCGCTGCCTGCATGGCTTGGTGGAACAAGGGTTTCTGGAGCAGACAGGAAGCAGTCGGGGGGTGGTTTATCATCTTTCCGGGACAGATATTCCAGGACCGGAGGATGTGTTTGACTCTCCCATTTTGGAGCCGAGCTTGCCCATTTTGGAGATGGACTCCCGAAATTTGGAGC
>JBATKL010000569.1:0-6985 GCA_049669385.1 Candidatus Electrothrix sp.
ACCCAGTACGGTGCAGACACTGTGCGTCTCTTTTCCCTGTTTGCGGCCCCGCCGGAGAGGGATCTGGAGTGGAACGCCCAAGGGGTTGAGGGCAGTTTTCGTTTTCTTAACCGGGTGTTTCGCCTGATTCATTCGCAGAAAGAAGATTGTTTTGCTGCTTCCAGCGAGGAGACAGGAGCAGCCGCCTCAATACTGGTGGATAAGCTATCGCAAACTGATCGTCAACTCCATCGTAAGACCCACCAGACCATTCAGCGGGTTACGGGCAGTATTGAAACGAATTTTCACTTTAATACCGCTATTTCAGGGGTTATGGAGCTGGTTAATCAAATTACCGCTGCTACCGGAGACGGGGCAAAGCAGCCTGTTGGTCAAGCCGTGCTCAGAGAAGCGTTGCAAACCGTGCTGGTGCTTCTTTTTCCCATGGTACCCCATTTTTGCCAAGAACTCTGGGAACTCACAGGTCATAATGAACCCTTGGACCATCATCAGTGGCCTGAATATGATCCAGAGGCGGTCAAGGAAGATGAGCTGACCATTGTGGTGCAGGTGAATGGCAAGGTGCGGGCCCGTTTACAGGTGGCTGCGGATATCGACGAGGAAGATATCAAGCAAAAGGCTTTGGCTGATGAGAGGGTAACAAGTTTTATCGGCGAGAAAGCTGTGAAAAAAATTATTGTGGTTAAGGGTAAACTTGTTAATATTGTCATCTAGAGTTTTCGTGTATAAGGAACTTGCTGCTCCTGATATCTCTCCAGAGCAAAGCAGAGGAGCATGCAAGCGTTTGACATGTGAGTATAGAAGGTATAATCTTAAAGAGATAGGGGATGAAGGCGTGACTGGTAAAGTACGAAGTTTGCTGATTTTTCTCTGTATTTTTTTCTTTCTCGGCGGTTGTGGGTACTACTTCCCCAATGTATATACCGGCCCTGAAATGTTGGTATACATGCCGAACTGGAAAAATCGTACTGATAAACTCGGTATTGATAATAATATGTACCAATCCTTGTCAGCATGGTTTCAGAAGTCGGAAAAAATTAATCTGACCAAGGATCAGGAAGCTGCTGATCTGGCGCTTGCCGGTGAGATTATTTCTATTGATCTTCCTGGGATAGGATGGGATACAGATGCGCAGACAACCGATGTTAAAATCGAATTGCGTTTGCGCTATGTGCTCAAGAATTTGAAGACCGGCAAGATTCTTTGGGAAGTGCCCAATGATATCTGGACAGAAAATTATAATACTCTGACAAACCGGGCAGATACAGAAGACGAGGCTGTTGAAGAGATTCTTGATGAAGTTTCAGAAAAAATTTATCTTGGAACTCTGACGAAGATACGGAAAATGAATAGAGAGCTGTTGATTGACGAGGCAAAAGATAAATAATATCTTTGTATTTTACTTGCAGTGGCTGTTTTTTTTTGTTTGCGACTGAGAAAGGATATACAGGAATACTCGCACGGCTCTGTTCAGAATTGATGAACAGAGCCATGTTTGTTTTATCTGTTTGTGATTATGTCATCGATGATGGATATATGTTGATTGCAGATGCCGTGACAGCCGTGCAGATGGTCACGGTGAATCCTGCTCGTCATTTCAGGCTTGATCATCTTGGGGCTGTTGCGCCGGGGTATAAAGCTGATTTGGTTGTGCTTGAGGATCTGAAGCAGTTCAGGGTCAGTCAGGTGTATTGCGCCGGTGAATGCGTGGCTGAAAACGGGAACATGCTTGCTGAACTTCTGGGGCAGCAGGAAGAGACTTTTGATCCTGTGTTACAGGCAACGGTGAGGATTCGTCCTGACGTGGTTAATCTCAGCGTGCCTGTCGTTTCAGGAACCTCAGAATCCTCAGGAAAGTCAGAGAAAATACGGGTGATTACCTGTGATGACGGTCAGATCACTACCGGGCAGATTTTTATACAACCAAAAATTAGAAAAGGTTTCGTGCTTGCTGATCCAAATAGAGATATACTGAAGGTTGCGGTTATTGAGCGCCATCACGGTACGCATAATGTCGGGATTGGTTTTGTGCAAGGCTTCGGGTTCAGAGGTGGGGCTATATAGCTTCAACCGTTGCCCATGATGCACATAATCTGATCGTTGTTGGCACTGATGATGCCTCCATGATGTTGGCGATAAATAAAATCATTGAAATGCAAGGCGGGTTGGTGGTAACAGATGAGCAACGAGTTCTTGAATATCTTCCCTTGCCCATAGCCGGGCTGATGACAACGGAGCCTGCTGAGAAGGTTGGCGTCTCTCTTCGAAAGCTTAAAAGTGCAACGGAAAAAATAGGGGTAACGTTGAAAAATCCTTTCATGCTTCTCAGTTTTCTCGCGCTACCGGTTATTCCGGGGTTGAAAATCACGGATAAAGGCCTTGTTGATGTGCTGAAATTGAGTAGCGTCCCTTTACAAGGAGATACGGTAAAAAATAAAAAATAGTATAATCATTAAAAACAGCTTCATATATGTGATTATCTGGCGTATAGTCAAAAAATGGAGAGATGCCGGTCGGCTTACCCTTGCCGGACAAACAATGCAATGCTAATGAGGGAATCAGATGAATTACGGTGTAGTCAGCCAGGAACAGCTAGAAAAGATTGATGAAATCCTGTCAGAGCAGCTCATCAAGATAGGGGTGGACTGTGTCATCATTATTGATATGGCAGGGAACATCATTACGGCTAAGGATAATGGCACTTCTAAATATGATGTTTATTCGTTCGCAGCTTTGGCAGCCGGTAACTTCGCCACTGTCGATGCTATGGCGAAATTAGTCGGAGAACAGGAGTTTTCCTTGCTCTTCCATAAAGGGACGGATTGTAATATCCACTTTTCGAAAATCGACGAGGAGCTTTTGCTGATCACCATGTTCGGTAAGCATATTTCGCTTGGTTTTCTCAGGCTTAATGTGGTTAAAGCACTGGAACAGATAAGAAAGCTCTGGGCCGGGAAATAATTTTTATTATGGCCTTTAGAGAATCGTCTCGTCTCTTCAACAGCATTAATCCATACATAGCAGGAGAGAAGCATTGAGCTTTATTAATCTACGCGAGAAAATCGTACAGGTAAAAGTTGTTTATTACGGTCCAGGCAGAGGCGGAAAGACCTCTAACCTTGAATATATCAATCGTAAATTCAGTAAGCAGATCCAGTCGGAAATGGTCAGCCTCAAGACACATGGTGACCGGACCTTATTTTTTGACTTTCTTCCCTTTGATATGGGAAAGATAAAAGGGTACGAACTGAAAATTCAGCTCTATACTGTACCGGGACAGGTGAAATATAATGCCACCCGTAAGTTGGTTCTGAAAGGGGTGGACGGTTTGGTTTTTGTTGCTGACGCACAGGAAGCCATGAGGGAGAAGAATATACGTTCTTTGAATCAGCTGCATGAGAATCTCAAGAGTTATAAGGAGTCTATTTTTAAAATTCCTCTTGTTATGCAGTACAATAAGGTGGATTTACGGAATCAAGGGATCCCGGTATTGCCGACTGCTGTTCTGGAAAAAGATCTGAACAGCAAGCTGAAAGTTCCTTCCTTTGAGGCTAGCGCCCTGACAGGATATAATGTCCCTGAAACATTGAAGAAGATAATTTCCTCCACAGTGGTGTCGGTGCAGAAGAAACTCTTGTAAAGGGATAAGATAACGGTATAGGTACGCTGTCGAGTACTGGCACCTCAGATGAGTCCGGACAAAAATTATGCCTCCAGCAATAGACGAATTTGAAGACCTCACACAATTTGCAGATGAGTCATTTGATAATGATGAAGTTGATTTGTTTGAATTTACCGATGACGAGGAGTCTCCCCTTCTTCGCCTGAAGTCGATAGTTCTCTCACTGGATTGGGATATCACTGAGGATACTCTGGCGGAGCTCACCGAAGAGTTGTCCGATCTCCGTTCCTTGTGGGATGGAGATAAGGTGGCGCAGATTTATCTTCAAGGGATGGATAATATCGGTAAGTATCTTCAGAAAGAGGGCGCCTATGCCCATCCCAACGCCATTAAACTTCTTCTTACCCTCTTTTATAATTATGAAAAAATAATATCTTCGTCAAGTCTCAGCAGTGAAGCCGTAGCTACCATGCTCAAGGCTGATGTCCGTAAATTTAAAGTGCTGCAGTACCAAATCGGTACGACAGGTGTTGAAGGGCATGCCGAGGAGCAGGTTGAAGAGTATGTCGAGAAACGTGTCGAGACTGTTCCACCGCCTGAAAAAATAATAGCTCGAAAAGACACAGAGAGCGCATCCGTGCGGCGTGAGAAAACTGACGATCCGCTGACCAGCATGGAGGCGACTATTCTTGGTTTGGAATGGGAGGTGACGCAGGATGGGTTGGAGAAATTTCATAATGAAGCCACGGAATTGCGAGAGCATTTAACTGATAATCGTGATGCTCAAATTCTGGTGCAGGGGCTGCAGGCATTAGGCTCATATATACGAGAGGAAAAAACAAACGCCCATCCAGACTCGTTTACCATCCTCCATGCGTTTTATGATGCTTTAAAGCTTCTGATTCAAGATACGAACCTGACTGCTGAGCAACGGAAACAGGTTTTGATTGAGCAGATCGGCAGTCTTAACAGCCTGAAAGCAATTATAGCTAAATCGGCGGCAGACAAAAGTGCTGAAGAAGAAAAAATAGGGTCGGAGGATGTAGAGGTCGCTAAAGTACCAGCACCGGAGCAAGAACTTGAAGACGAGTCTGAGCCTGAATTCGATTCACCTGTAACAGATGACGACGACGACCTGGATTTGTTTTCAGAGGATTTTGATGAAAGTTCAGACTTTTTTCTTGATGGAGACGATAACTTATCAGATGACGATCTGATAGATGAGGAAAGTATCGCTGGAGATTTTGGGTTCGACGAAGAAGAAAACGGGCTTGACTTTGGCGGAGAGGCAGGAGAGCTGGATTTTTCATTGGATGGTGACATTGCGGAAGATGCGGAAGACGAGGCCATTCTTCCTGCCTTGACGGATGCTGATGAAGATGGCGGCTTTAATGAAGAACTTGTAGCTGACGGAATCGACGAAGAAAAAGCAGCAGAACTTGATGAAAAACTGGATTCATTTTTTGACTTCGATAGTCCCGATGAAACAACAGAACAGGAAGAAGAGGTTGTTGCTGTTATAGAAGAAAGTGCCAGTCCGGCTGCTGAACAGCCCAGTGCTGAGGTGGACGATAGCGAGAGCGATTTGGGTGAATCAGACGAAGAGCTTGATTCTTTTTTTGATTTTTCCGATGACGTGGCTGATGATGACGCTACGAAAGAAGATAAGGCAAGTGTTGACTCGTGGAAGGATGAGATTCTGGCTGCGGATATTGTTGAGCCTGAGGGAGAAGAGGAAGGCCTTTTAGAGAGGGAAGAGGATTACGATTCCTTCTTTGATTTTGACAGCGACGAAAATGAGGACGAAATGCTGTCGGATGAGCAGACAGTCGCCGCCACAGCAGCTGTTGATGATGATGAGTTTGATATCTCCCTGGACGATTTTGATGATGAGCAGGTGGGTGAAGAGATAGCTGTCGCCCTTGCAGATGCTGATGAAGAGAGGGGCTTTAACGAAGATGAGATGTCGTCCGGTATTGCTGATGAAAAGGCAGCTGAGCTTGATGAAAAGCTGAACTTCTTTTTTGAACTGGATAAGGACGAGCAGGATGTAGAATCTGGAGATCAAATTTCTAGCGCAGAAGAAAATGAAGCTGTTAGCACTGGAACTCTGGCCGAATCAGACACATTTGATGAAGAGCAGGATGAGGCAAGTTTGGGATTCTTAGAACTGGATGAAGACAGTTCTGAATTGTCGTTTGATGAAGAAGATTTCGATGGAGATATTGCTGGATTTTCTCTTGATACAGACGACACAGGTGATACGGAAGCTGTTAGCGAAATTGTTGACCAAGGCCATGAGATTGCCTCGAATTCAGACGAAGAAATTGAGGGGCTGGATGCAATCTTTGATTTGGACGATGACGTCGAAGGTGTTCCTGAATTTGATACGTTAAGCGCAGGCGAACCGGAAGAAATTCCTGCTTTAGAGGATGAATTTGTTGTCTCGCTTGATGATGAAGAAGAGAGTACGGATGAGCTTTTTGACTTTTTCTCTGAGAGTGGGGAAGAGGAACACGTCGATATTTCTCCGGTTTTAGCTAAGGATACTGTGGTAGCCGCAGGTCCCTTGGATGAAGTAGCAGGAGCTGAGCTTGAAGATGAATTCACGTTATCACTTGAAGGCGAAGAAACGAGCGATGACGATTTTGAGAATTTTTCTTTCAAGAGTGAGGAGAACGAAAGCGATCTCTTTTCAGAGCCAATTGAGGAAGCTGAAGCTTTAGATAGTTTTTTCGAGTTAGAAGAAGGCACTGGAGAGGCAGAGGCAGTCCCGGCAGCAACAGATTTGGACGATAAAGTTGGAGAAGAGGCTCGGAATAAAGACCAAGAAACAGGTGATGATGAGTTCTCCTTATTGTTTGGTGATGATGAATTCGGTGAAAAAGTCGTCTCGCCAGAGCTGAACACCTCTGAAGAAACGGAAGATGAACTCAGTCTTGATGATGAAGATTCCAGCGAGGATGTAGAAGGAGTTGATAGCTTCTTAGACTTGGAGGAAGACCTTGGAGAGTCACTTGAGTTAGAAGGGCCCAAAGGATCATCCTCGCTCGAAGAGTCGGTGGAGGAAATCGAACTCGGTGACGAGTTTGCCTTATCGCTTGGTGCCGGAGACGGTGATGACGATGAATTGTCAGCATTTTCTTTTTCTGATGACGATGATGATGCCAGTGCTATTGCCTTTGAATCCACAGAAGAATTAGATGCTGAGGATAGTCTTTTCGGTCTGAACGAGGAATCAGATGGTGAGCCAGAGACATCTGCAATAGTTGATGAAGATGATTCAGAAGACGAGTTGACCTTGTCGCTTGATACTGAGGACACCGATGAATTGTCAGATTTTTCTTTTGGTAGCGACGATGA
>JBATKL010000570.1:0-3561 GCA_049669385.1 Candidatus Electrothrix sp.
TCAAAGAGCTGGCAGCATCAAGAAAAACAAGTATAAATAAGCTCTATGAAGAATTCACAATAATGGCGTTAACCGCATTTGACGCTGAAAATCATTTTAAAGCTATGGCAGGTAACGGGAGTAAAAAAAGAGGGCTTGAATTGTTAGAAAAAATTCAAACCCACTACGGTGATTAGAAAAAATTAGTTGGCTCGAAGTCTCGAAGTCTTATTTCCGGGCACATGCTCTACATGTGGCCCGGCTTTCGTGGTCTGACCCCAATTTACCCCTATGATACCGACGTGGATATTATTTTTTGATATATTGATACATGGTTATACTTTCAGTTATTTTTTAATTGAATTTCTTTACAAAATAGAGTAAAAAAATAACCAATCTAAAAACTCACGGCTTTTTTCACTATGGAGAGACTATGGATAAAGATATTATTGAAGGATACTTGGGAGAGCATCTTAAAACACTTTATAACAGCATTGTAAATGGTTTTGAAAAAGCTATTCCAGTAATAAGAGCAGGGTCTAGGATATATGACCAAACGACAAAATCAGCAATTATTCGTGACTTTATAGTAAAAGAAGCTCAGAAAGACTTCCAAATTTCTTTCTTTGAAAAAAAAGGTAAACTGACGGTTTTATATATTGAAAATGTAATAATAAGATTTAAAAAGCTCAATAATAGGCTGTTAGCTGGAAATGTTCCGACTCATCAATCAAAAAAATTTTCAAATCAAAATAATCTTCCAGGATTTTCAAGCCCTACAATCAACTTAAATGCGGGATATCTTTTAAATGAAGATGGATATAGCATTAGGTCTGTCTATTTAACGAAACCAAAGACTCAGTATGAAAATGATTGGGTTTTAAATGTTGGTAAGTTTGTGGAAAACAACTTGGCTATACCAATACCGCCATTGCAAAAACTAACCAGCATGACTCCTCAATCAAGTGGTCTTAAAGTTTCTGTTAAAGAATCTGCTAAAGAAATGATCAGGAAAAAAAATGTGAGCAATGAATAAAGAAATAAATACTGAACTACTTCTTCTCGCGAGAGAAACAAGGGGGATGAGTCAATCGTTATTGGCTAAAAAGTTGGGGGTTACCCAAGCAGCAGTATCGAAGGCTGAAAAAGGGCAACTTCAACTAACAGACACTCTTTTGAGAGACATAGCAAACGTTCTCGGGTATCCAGTTGGTTTTTTCTATCAAACTGGACATTCTTACCCTACCGTAACTCCTTTTCATAGAAAAAAAACTGGTCTGGGCAAGAAGTTGCAACAAAAAATTGAAGCAAATGCCAACGTGAGGAGGCTGCATGTTCAAAAACTCTTGGATTCAATTGATATTGAACCAAGAAAATTGCCTTTTTTTGATCTGGATGAGTATGCAACTGCAAGTAATGCAGCTATTGCCCTGAGGAGATATTTACGGTTACCGAAAGGACCTATTAACAATTTGACAAGCATTATAGAGGAATTTGGCATTCTTGTTTTGTTGTGTGATTTTGAAACGCAACAACTTGATGGCTTCACTATATTTGGCAAAGGAAATACTCCTTTGATTTTTGTTAATAAAGATATGCCTTGGTGCAGAATTCGTTTTACATTGGCTCATGAGTTAGGGCATATAGTTATGAATCATGTTCACAGGCCGGAGATTGAAGAAGAAGCAAATGAATTCGCATCTTCTTTTCTTATGCCTGAAGAGGATATCGAAAAAGATTTCTGGAGAAAGAGGCTTTATATAAAAGACTTAGCGGAATTGAAGCCATATTGGAAGGTTTCAATGCAGGCATTGCTAATGCGTGCAAAAAATCTAGGCTATTTAACCTCCAATCAAGCCAGACACCTTTGGGTGAACATGGGCAAAGCAGGTTTTAGAAAAAAAGAGCCTAGTTTCCTTGATATTCCTCCTGAGCAGCCTACCCTTTTTGAGTTGATAATCAACTTGCACAAAAATGAGCTAGAATATACGGATGACGATTTACTGACCATGCTTACCACTAGTGCTGAAGATTTTTATTATCTTTATCCATCCTTTAGAAAGCAAGAAAAAAAACCGGTCAAGCTTCGATTAGTCCAATAAGTTTTTACGGGAAACTTCCCAGAAAGGAGGTGAAGAAAAGATGGCAACTAATCCCCCCAGTGGAGACGGGCACCGTCATGGTGCAGTGAGACAGCGTTCTCAAATTTTTAACCCAAAGACGAATGCTTGGGTTAAAAGAGATACAATGACCGGTCGGTTTATGGATCAAAAAGCGGACGGTAAACCGTTTAAAGGTGTTCGCAAAGAAAAATAGCCCCCCTAAATTCGTTTGATGTCTGCTCAACCGGGTGCGTACGTAGCGCGTACCCATTTTCCATCTCTTTACCTGCTTTTCTAAAAAGACATGAGATTATATCTTGACGTTTGCACCATCTGCCGACCATATGATGATCAGAAAATGATGCGTATTCGACTGGAAACAGACGCAGTTCATCTGATTCTCAGCAAAATCCATGATGGAACATATCAGGCCGTTTCTTCTCGCGTTCATACGATGGAAATTTCTGCAATATCAAATTTTACTGAGCGGATTGAGCTTTTAACCCTGTTATCGAGGTGTCAGGCAGACTTTGAAGTTGATAAAGTGCAGGCTGCAAAACGAGCGGAAAGCCTTCACAGCTTAGGATTCGGTCTGGCGGATTCCGCCCATTTAGCATATGCTGAAGTGATCGCTGATGTATTCGTTACGTGCGATGACAAGCTGATCAAAAAGAGTCAAAAGGAAGATATCCGGGTGCCTGTCTATAACCCGATTGAATTTGTTATGAAGGAGGATCTGCAATGAAGACCGCCGCTGCCTTTTTGGCCGAAGAGGAGCTTATAAGAAAAGCTGCTGAAATACTCATCGAGAAACTTGGAGAGATGGAGGCAATCCGTTTTTTTTCCCTCCCCAAGAACAAGAGAATGGAATCTGTTGCAAGACATAGAAGCTGGCAGGACAACCTGAATAAAGATGATTTTTTTGCTGAGGCCTTCAAGTAGAGAATAATCTGAGCAGGTTGCAGTTCTGACACCGGGTACGCGTAAAATAAAATACGTGACCCGGTTTTTCTCTTTCAGCATAGGGTCTGCTCTGTAGGAATTCCTTTCTGATCAGAAATGTTACCGTCCCAAAGACCAACACCTACCGCTTCCCCGCCCACCTACTCTTCTTCAAGCCAAGCCAAATACTCCTCTTCAGGCACAATACGCAGCTTACCAGCCATCATCGAGTGATTAACCCCGCAATATTCCGTGCAGTGAATATCATAGGTCCCGAGCTTATCCGCCTGAAACCAGGCATAGGTCTGCATTCCCGGCACCGCATCAACCTTGATACGATATGCGGGCAGGGAAAAACCGTGCAGCACATCTTGCGAGGTGAGATTCAGCTTTACCGATTTCCCCAGCGGCACAACCAGTTCATCTTCTGATTCTTTATCATTGGGCAAGACAAAAATCCAGGAAAACTGCTGGGCATAAATATTTACCACCAAGGCATCTTCAGGAACGTTGCGCAGCCCCACATAGGCTTTCCAGC
>JBATKL010000571.1:0-3485 GCA_049669385.1 Candidatus Electrothrix sp.
TGATGGCAGCCTGCGATGCCGTGGTTGCCGCCTCCGGTACTGTCACCCTTGAGCTTGCCATCCTCGGCGTTCCCACTCTGACCACGTATCGGCTTTCCCCGCGAACCTACCAGCTGGGGCGTCTGCTCATTCGCCATATCCGCCATTTTTCTCTGGTGAACCTGATTGCTGCCCAGGAGGTTATTCCTGAATTGCTGCAAGATGCGGTCACTCCTGCGGCTATTGCCGAACATCTTCAGGCCATGGTGGATGAAAGCGCCTATAGAAAAAAACTCATTCAGGGGCTTGCCGAGGTGGCAGAGAAACTCGGGCCTCCAGGCTGCGCACAACGGGCAGCAAAACTTGCTTTTACATGTATGGACCGAAATGCATCGTTTTGAACCACAGCGTTCTGAAACAGATATTCTTCGAAAAAACAAGATAGCTTAAAGTGGACCCGTGAACGGCCGTCTCAGGGTTTGCGTTTTTCGCTGACCGACAAAAGCTCCAGCTTATCGCGCAACCCGCTTTATCACGGAAAAATCCTTGTCCGGTCGAAAGGGTTTTGTCAGATAGTCATCCATACCGGCCTGAAGACATTTTTCTCGGTCTTCGGACATGGCATGAGCGGTGAGTGCTACTATTGGTGTGTATTTCCCCTGAATGCGGCTGCGCAGTTGAGTCAGTTCCTCTTCGTACTGCGTGTCGCTATATAACTCCCCCCTCTCACATGCCCTTATGTGTTTGGTCGCCTCAATGCCGTCCATAACAGGCATCTGGATATCCATGACCACAACCGAATATTCGTTTTCCGCCAGCAGTTTCAGGCACTCCAGTCCGTCATGTGCCGAGGTTACCGTGTGTCCCCTTCCTTGAAAGACCGTTCTGATGAGTTGCTGATTAAAAATATTATCTTCAACCAAGAGAATATTGAGGCTGACGCCGATTTTTTTCTCGGTATCTTTTCCATTGGAACCGTTGCTCTCTTTATCGTTTTGCTGTCGTTTTACATACAGTGAAAAATAGAATGCGCTGCCTTGGTCCAGCTGCGTTTCAAACCATATCTTGCCGCCTAAAAATTTCACCAGCTTATCACAAACAGTCAACCCGAGTCCGACGCCGCCAAAACGCCTTGTCATGCTGGTGTCAGCTTGGGTGAAGCCGTTAAATATTTCGTTTTTGAATTCTTCACTGATACCCGGTCCTGTATCTGTAACACAAAATTGGATAACCGCTCCCCTCTCATTGCGTGAAGACAGATCAATCTCAAGGGATATTGTTCCTGAAGAGGTAAACTTAATCGCATTATCCATGAGCTTGCAGAGGATCTGTTCAATACGTTGAATATCACCGAACAGCCTGTCTGGAACCGAATCATCAACTCTGCTGGTCAGTTCCAGCCCTTTTTCTTGCGTACGATTATAAAAGGGCTTGGTCATCTGGTGGATTGAAGAACGCAGCTCAAAGGGGGTATTTTCAACGGTAAGCTGTTTTGCCTCCATCTTGGAAATATCGAGGATGTCATTAAGAATACTCATCAAGGAATCCGATGATTGATAGGCGTCGGCCAGGAACCGATCTTGTTCTTGGGATAATGAGGTGTCTAGGGCAAGGCGAATATTTCCCAAGATAATATTTAAGGGGGTACGGATTTCATGACTCATATTGGTCAGAAATTCAGTTTTCGCCTCATTGGCCGCCTCAGCAGCTTCCTTGGCTATGACAAGTTCCTGATTAATACGGACAAGGTCATCGGTTTTTTCCCTGACCATATCTTCCAAATGATGCCTGTAGAGATCCAACTCTTTTTCCGTCCTTCCCTTGTACAAGGCTATCTCAATGGTGGATAAAAGAACATTTTCTTGAAAAGGCTTCTGGATGTATCCCAAAGGTGCTGAGTGTTTGGCCCGTTCAAAGGTTTTTTTGTCCGTATTGGCGGTCAGGAAAACGATAGGAAATCCATATTGTTGGCGAATTTCTTCCGCTGCCTCAATCCCATCCATATCTCCTTTCAGGAAGATATCCATGAGAATCAAATCAGGTTGCAGCTCTCCGGCCTTGTCAATCGCCTTGATGCCCGTGTCCACGACCAGGGGAACATCATATCCCTGCCTGATTAACCTGGACTGAAGCTCCATGCCGATAATGGCTTCATCTTCAACTATCAGTATCCGTATAGCCTGAGCCTGGTCGCTGCGTACTGCCTTATTATTGTCATTCATGACTCTGTTGATTAAATAGGTTCAGAAAAAACAGCTGCAATCAGTAGTGATTCTCAATAAATGCCCGTTCTTTATTTTTTTTTCAAGAAAACAATCTATAGTTTCCTTGAATAGTCCATAACGGGAAAGTGTTGCAAGCCACCCAAGCATGAAAATATCAAAACAAACTTTCCTCACCAATCACCTGCTGACCCATGATCTGCTCAACAGCCTTCTCACCACCCGGCACCCCCTTGATCGCCGCCAGCAGAGCCTCGGCCTTCTTGATGATCTCTGCATCCTTATCCGCTCCGGCCTCTGCCGTCTCTTCCTGCAGGGCGTCCTTCCGCCATTGAGCGTTCGGGGTCTGCTCCAATTTTGCCACCGCGTCAGCCAGGTCACTCTCGGCTCCGAACTTGCGCAGCAACAGAGCTTTCAGGCCCTCATAGGCATCGCCGACCGCCTGCGTGCTCAGATTGCCCAGCGCGGCGATAATCGCCGCAGTAATAATATCCATCAGTTTCTTCTCCGATCTGTTTCAGTAGTTCAGTAATGTTGTAAGACAGATTGCAACATAGCAGAAATAAGCGCGTTGCTATAGTAAAAAAAATTAAAACAAACTCAACTAGTTCCCGGTGCTCTTTTTCCGCTGCCTCTGCCCGGTCGGAGTATTTCTGAGTAGATCCGGCGGGATCTCCACAAGAAAGCTCGGCAAAGAACTCGGTCAAATTTCAGCATAATCAAGCCCTTCTCAATTCCGTCTTAATCCATTGCAGCGATGAACTGATAAATTACGTTGAAAAACGTTCAGCGTGGGAAATATTTTCGCATTCTTGCTGATGTTCAGGCGGATAGGAAATATGTGGCGGACATTTTGATTAAAATGGGGCTGGCGGTTCGTTATGATGGCGGGACCAAGGGTTTTGATTGGTGTCGCGGGCGGAAAGGTGGTGATGATCGGGTGGATTTTTTTAATAAGATATTGAGGTAGTATTCGCGCTGGAGGCCCATATTGAGTTGTAATGGGGCTTGGAAGGGCAGAGAGGGCCTGAAAGAAGGGACTACTCTGTGAGTCTATGCAGGCTCCGGGCAACCCGGCCACCATATCGGTTTATTTTCACCTCGACCGCTACCCGAACATTTGTTGCCAAGCCGGTGATGTCCGTGTAACGAGAATCAAAACGCACATCTTCATTGCCGTCATCCATGATAATGTAGCCGAAATGGTGGTCGCCGTCGCGGGCGGGACGGATAAACTTGATCGTGCCGGTGAGCTGGGGGCGTTCCAGGTCTTTTTGCAGGCCA
>JBATKL010000572.1:0-2251 GCA_049669385.1 Candidatus Electrothrix sp.
CTTATGATCGGATTCGTTGTTTCTCTACGGATATTTAATAATTTTAATTTCAAGGAGTTTTAAATGTTTACATTAATTACCGGCTGTCCGGGATCATGGAAAACAAGCCGTCTTCTTCAACTTTCTCAATCAATCTCAAAGCCTATTTTTCATAATATGCCTGAATTTGTTTCCGATCATGGCATTATCACCATTGTTGATGATTCCTATTTTAGGATGAGCATCCACGATTATTCAACTACTCAAATTCATAATTCGGCCTTTTTTCTTGATGAAGCACATCTTCTTTTGAGAGATTTTTCGTGTGAAACCGATGTTACCGGCTTTATCGAAAACCATTGTGCATACGGTATTGATATTTATGTCGCCGTTCAGAATATCAGGCAAATTCCCGCTTGTTTTCTTCCGAGTGTCTATCGTCATGAGTTCTGTTTCCGAAATCGTTTATTTAACCGTTTCGGATTCCTTACGTATTCCTCGGCCTTGGTTCATCGGACTTCCCCCGGCCTTTCCTATACGAACCAAAGGCCTTTTTGTTTCAGAAGGGTTTATAGATGATTGCATTTCCCACCCTGGTGTTCGCCTTCAGGGCGTAAA
The DNA here is from genome assembly GCA_049669385.1 of Candidatus Electrothrix sp. Taxonomy (GTDB): domain Bacteria; phylum Desulfobacterota; class Desulfobulbia; order Desulfobulbales; family Desulfobulbaceae; genus Electrothrix. The sequence continues at coordinate 598 of JBATKL010000572.1, forward strand.
AACGATTGCATAATTCCGCTGCGGACCGTTTCCGGACGAACCAAAATGATTGTAAATGAGGTGAAACAATGGCCCTTACCCTGAGACTTTCCGACATGGAAAGCAAAATCCTGAGCCGTCTTCTTCCTGATCACTCCACGTTCAGCGGTAAGCTGAAACATATGATTATTTCATGGGGATTTCATCAGGGGGAAATACATAATCTACGAAAAAGACTTGAGGAGGAACAACGAAAGAGCGAGCGGTACGCTGCCCGACTCTCTGAAGTACAAAATGCATTGAAGGTGCTGAAGGGGCTTTCTGAAAGGGGGTTTTAATGTATTCACACCTTGATGAACACTTGGGCCGCTGCATGTCGGCCCGTGAAGTTGCCGCATTTCTCCGCTGCGACGTTTCCACGATCTACAGGAAGCATGAACAACTCGGCGGAATTAGAATAGGCGCAAGTTACAAGTTTTTTGAAAGGAGTCTGGTTGATGCCTTATTACAACAGCCAGAGAGGCAATTGGACAGGGCAAGTGAAGATAAAAGGAAAAAGGATTCGAAGCCAACACGAAAGCGAACAAGAAGCTGCTCAGTGGGAAGAACAGAAGTTGAACGAACTGGGCATACAGAGCAATCAGCCGATAGCCACGGTCTCCTTGCTTGAACTGGCCACCAAGTACCTTGACTATGCAGATTCCAAATTTATTCGCAAAACCTATAATGAAAAAAAACTGGCTTTTCGTATGTTGCTGAAATCCGTTAACCCGTACATGGATGCCGCAGAGCTCCATAAAGGGGATGTCCTGGTGCATCTGGCCCAACAGGCAAAACAACGTTCCGGCTACTCAGCCAACAAGGACAGAAAGAACTTGGTCGCGGCCTGGAACTGGGCCGTTGAATACATTCCCGGCTTTTTCTTTCCCAATCCTTTTCTTGTGGAACGGTTCCCGGAAGTCCGCTCAAATCGCTATGTGCCTCCTGAAGAGGACTTTTGGAAAGTATATGAGGCAGCGGAATCGGAACAGGATGCGCTTATGCTGCTCTGCTATCTGCATCTTGCGGCCAGAAAATCCGAGATTTTTTTATTGAAAACAGAGGATGTGGATTTAAGAGCGCGACGGATCAGGCTGGCCACTAGGAAGAGAAGGGATGGATCACAGCATTACGATTGGTTGCCGATGACAGACCGGCTGTACAGAGAATTCTTTGATTTCCTGCCGACTGTTACCGGGGAATGGGTGTTTCTTAACTCGCTTACTGAGCTTCCTTATGCATCACGGCAAAGGTGGGTTCCTCGGCTCTGTAAGAAAGCCGGGGTGAAAGAGTTCGGCTTGCACGGTATCCGTCATCTCTCTGCTTCGATCTTGATTAGCAATAAAGTCTCATTGCTGGATGTGCAAACCATCCTTCGACACAAAAACCTGACAACGACACAGGGCTATGTTCACCGGCTTGAGGATGTCCGGTCAGCGGTAAAAGTATTTAAGTGATTGATTTTATTAATGTTGGCTTTTGGGGCCGCCGTCATTTCTCAACCTGTTGAAATAACAGGAAACATGAAGATTTAAAGGCCCAACAAGGCCCAACAGAAAACAAAAAAGGCACTTAGCAAAAGTCGCTAAGTGCCTGAAATATCTATGGTGACCCCAAGGGGAATCGAACCCCTGTT
>JBATKL010000573.1:0-2505 GCA_049669385.1 Candidatus Electrothrix sp.
TATTTCCCCAGACGTTCAACAACGTATTCATGACGTTGCGGAACAACAATCGCTGTTTTAATCAGAATAAAAACAATAAAAACGACAAGGACAATTACGCCGAACAATAACTCCATTTTACTCCTCCGGTTAAATCAATTATTTCCTTCAGCAGCCTTCTGCTTGGTTTCCTTAATTTCTCAAGCCAACACCCTGACACTCCAATTTCGAGCTGCACTGGATAGCGGAAGCAATAATCGTCAAAACAGGCTACGCCGATGTCCGGCATCCGCCTAGACTATTTCGTCTGCGTGCAGGGGACAGACTTGAACAATGAGATTTTTTCTTTCGAGGATCTGAACAACTGTATCCACAGGGATTGGCTCATCGGCGATTGCCTGCCAAAAAGAACCACCGTATTTAACTCGTCCCGGACCTGGAGGCACAATAGCCTCTGTTACAATGCCGGTTGACGGAGCGGAATCCACATTAACGGAATCATCTTCTTCGTTGGAATCACCGAGAAAAATAGAACGAAGCCATGAACGAAGCGAGATAAGAGTGACAAGAGAGCTGATCAAAAAAATGATCATCTGAACGGTTAACGACACATCGGCCACAGCCAACACCGAGGCCGTACACCACGCACCGATGCCAAGAAAAAAGAGGATAAAGCTAGGAACAATGAGTTCAGTAACAAAGAAGGCTATGCCTAAGAGAAACCAGATAAGAACAGGAGAAACAGATTCCATAGTACTCCCACGAACAAGAGTTGATTTTTATCGGTATTTCCAAATAAAGTATAATATTTTATCAAGAAAAGCAAACGAAGAAGTGAAGTGATACAAGAAAAAAATACGACATAATGACAAACAGACCCGCAGCAAACAGCGGGAATCTTACTCGGAGAGTAAGAAAATCCCCCTTCAAAGGCATGTTTCGCCCGGCAAAATAATGCTATCATCCCGAAAAAATGAGCTTACCTCCCTATTGCCCAGGCGTAAAAGTTCAGGTATCGTGATATTGCGAAAAGAAAATTCGCAACATCGTTTTTCGATGAACAAGATGTCGTACAGTACATCGAAAGACGGTGCAAGCCTACTGTCGAGCCCCTTTGCTCGATAGCAAATGAACGATAACCCAGAGAGGAACGCATTATGGAAGCTGTTCGTAGTGGTCGAGTTTCTTGGGGAAGTATGGGACTGCTTGCCTTGCTCGGATTAAACGCATGTACCGGAACAACAGGAACCACGGGTACTGCATCGACCGGCGCAGTCGGAAATCTTTTTAACCCTCAATCCTTGGTGGCGGCACATAACAAATGGCGGGCAAAGGTCGGCGTCCCCAGCCAGAGATGGTCGGAGGACCTCGCAAGGAGTTCTCAGTCATGGGCTGATACCTTAAAAGGGCGCTGCACCATGAAGCATAGCCATGCCCGGCCATATGGCGAAAACATCTATTATGCTGGCCCGCTCAGCAAAACAAGCCGTTCAGAAGGAACAAAGACGGTACCGCAGCAGATCAGCTCGGAAAAAGTGGTGGACGCCTGGGGAGAAGAAAAAAAATGGTACGACTACAGATCAAACTCGTGCCACGGGGGGGAATGCGGTCATTACACCCAGGTTGTTTGGAAGGATACCAGAGAGGTGGGTTGCGGCATGGCCTATTGTAATAATAATGCCCAGCTCTGGGTTTGCCAGTACAAGAAAGCCGGGAATTTCAGAGGACAGAAGCCGTACTGATTCCGAGCAGTGACTCACGGTTATTAACAGTTATTCAGCAAGGCTGGTTCATTATCAAGCCAGCCTTGTTGGGCCGTTGAGCAAAAGGAAAATCCCCTCCCCTATTCAGCGCATCGCTGCAACTGTCCGTTGAAGGCATCGATAAAATTCTCTGGTCTTCTCCATAGTCTCTTTGCCTACATTTCCGTATTTTTTCACTGAAAAATCCCAGCCCTGCTGCTCATAATAGTCGTAAAGAATTGAGCTGTAATTTTTACGATTATTATAAACATGTTTTGTATTTGCAGGGTGATGCACATTGACAACATATTTCTTTCCCCGCAGGTCTCCTTCAGTAAGTTCTGCAAAGCTTTTATTGTCGGCAATAACAATATCCGCTACACCACGTTCTTTGACAGCCTTTCTTATTATCTTCATGTTGTTATTTTGGGCACTGCCGAGTAGAAGCAGGAGTTTGCTCTGATCGGAACGGATAAATCGTTGAGCCAGATTATAGAAATACCCGGTACCTCGACAGGCTTCACTGTATTCCAGCCATTCTTTTTTGAACTGCGACTTGCCGTTCTCATCCCAGCAGCACATTGCCTGGGTAAATTGCACCTGCTCCGGTATACATTCAAAGAAACCGCTCTTTCCGAAGTCCTCAATCCCCATTTCAGCGATACTCTTTGCTCTGTCGTTGATGTTAATCATCACCTGCTCGTTGATGAGCTTTTCCACCCCAAGAGCCTTGAGCAGCAAGGCCAGATTCACAGCCATGCCGCCCTTGTACACGGACTGAAGG
>JBATKL010000574.1:0-4820 GCA_049669385.1 Candidatus Electrothrix sp.
CTAGTCGCCTTCAAAATGACCGACTATGCTCTGGCTATGATCGCCGTAGGCTTTGGTGTACGCATGTTCGGCAAGAGTGAAAAAATCAAGAGCATCGGCGATATCCTGTTAGGCTTTGGCATCCTCTTTTACGGCATGAAGCTGATGAGCGATTCCATGAAGCCCTTGCGCACGTACCCCCAGTTTATCGACATGATGAAGTCCATGGAAAATCCGCTCCTGGGCATCCTGGCCGGGACGTTGTTCACGGCCCTTGTCCAAGGTTCAGGTGCCACCACCGGCGTGGTCATCGTCCTGGCCCAGCAGGGACTGATCAGCCTCGAAGGAGGCATTGCAGTCACCCTGGGCGCCAATATTGGAACCTGCGTCACCGCCCTGCTGGCCTGCATCGGCACCCGACGTGAGGCAAAACGGGTGGCCGTGGCCCATGTTCTGTTCAAGGTAGTCGGGGTACTGCTCATCGTGCCATTTTTAGGACCCTTTGCCGATATGATCCGTTCTCTGGCTGCCCTGTTCGACTCAGGAACGGCCCGACAAATCGCCAATGCACACACGGTCTTCAACGTGGGCATCGCTCTTTGTTTCCTCCCCTTCATCGACCTGTTCGCCTATGCCATCCTTCGCCTCATGCCCGACAGACCCCAGGAAAAGGGCATTGTGCCCACCACCTTGTATCTGAAGGATTCCCTGGTCTCCACCCCGGCCATTGCCCTGGAACTGGCCCATGCCGAGGTAGCCCGCATGGCCAAAATCCTGGGCCGCATGCATAAGGCGGCCATCCTTCCCTTTATCACCGCCAATGACCAACTACCTCGTGACGAGTTCCATCCTGAACAACTGGACCTCCTGCAGGGTATTGCCATGCGGGAGCAGAAAATCAACTTTTTAGAAGAGAAAATACGCCGGTACCTGCTCAAAATCAGCCGTCAGCAACTGGCTGAGGGACAAGGCAGTGAGGTCAACGCCTTATTATCCCTCCTGGACAGCATGGAGAGTATCGGCGATATCATCGTCCGCCAGATGGTGCCCCTGGCGAAAAAGAAAGGGCAGCTGGACGCTGACTTTTCCGAGGAGGGCCGCCAGGAACTGATCAGCTACCATAAGAAGATCGGCAAACAGCTGGGTAGGCTGGAGCAAATGATGGTCGCTTCCGACGGCATCCTGGCCCGCAAGGTTCGAAAAAAGAAAAAACGGTACGACCAGCTCAGTCAACGGTTGCGCCACCACCATCTCCGGCGCCTGTTGGAGATGAAAGAACAGTCGGTGGAGACCCACGAAATCCACCTTGAATTGCTTGACGCCCTGAACCAGATCAACGGCTTTAGCGCCGACATTGCCAAGGCTCTGCTCAAGGGAGGGATACAGGATCGACCATCTGAGAGACAGGATAAGGATCAACCAGCCGAGGGACAGGATACAACTGGCGAAATATCGACCGAGCCGTCACAACAGTCTGCCGGTTGAATGGGTGGGTAAAACTGCCGTGTACTGAAAGAGCGGTTAGCAACCGCTCTATTCCAGCAACCCTACACCCGTCTAAACAGGCGAGTAATCCTCAAACCCGCCAGCGGCAACTATGTACTCAGGGTCTTCTATAATATCAACCTGAATAAGTTTATCTGCCTTATGGATAAGCTTCCGACAATCAGGACTGAGATGTTGAAGGCTGATATTCTTCCCTGCCTGCTCATATTTCTTGGCCAATTTATTAATGGCTTCAATACCGGAATGGTCAGCAACTCTGGAGTCCTTAAAGTCGATAATGACCTCATCAGGATCGCTTTCTACATCAAACTTACTGTTGAACATCTGCACGGAACCGAAAAAAAGCGGCCCGAATATCTCATAATGCTTTACCCCGTTCTCATCAATACGCTTTCTGGCCCTGATGCGAATGGCATTTTCCCAGGCAAAGACCAGGGCGGAAACAATAACACCGGCAAACACGGCAATGGCCAGATCAAACACCACAGTTAAGACCGTGACCAAGAGGATAACCAGGGCATCGGACAGGGGAATTTTATCAAGGACACCAAAGGTGCTCCAGGCAAAGGTACCAACAACAACCATGAACATCAGGCCGACCAAGGCTGCCACCGGAATCATCTGGATGTATGTGGAGCCGAAAAGGATGAACACGAGCAGGGATAATGCCGCCACAATCCCGGAGAGACGTCCGCGTCCACCGGACTTGATATTAATGATACTCTGCCCGATCATGGCGCAACCGCCCATCCCCCCCAGAAAACCGTTCACAATATTTGCCGCTCCCTGAGCAATACTTTCTTTATTGGTATTGCCGTGGGTATTGGTCAGTTCATCAATAAGGTTCAAGGTCATCAAGGACTCGATCAGGCCCACTGAGGCAATGATCGCGGCATACGGGAAGATAAAATACAAAGTTTCCCAGGTGAAGGGGATAGCCGGAACATGAAAGACGGGTAATCCCGCCTGAATACCGGTTCCGCCTTTTGCCTGGACAAAGGACAGTACCGTTGCAGTCTCAATCCCGGTGAAGATGACCAAGAGGGCAACCGTAATAATAGCGACAAGGGCTGCTGGCACCTTGGTCGTGTACTTGGGCAGAACATAAAGAATGGCCATAGTCAGGCCAACAAGCCCGAGCATGGTATACAGAGGCCTTCCCTGCATCCATGCACCGTCGACCTTGAACATGTCCAGCTGGGCAAGAAAGATAACGATGGCCAAGCCGTTGACAAAGCCCATCATCACCGGATGAGGGATGAGACGAACAAACTTGCCAAAGCGGAAAACCCCGGCCAGGATCTGAAGCACCCCGACCAGTAGGAGCGTAGCAAAGAGGTATTGCAAACCTGCGCCCTCCCCGCCCATATCTGTGCCTATTTTGACCAAGGACACCATAACAATGGCTGTGGCACCGGTGGCACCGGAGATCATGCCTGGACGACCGCCGATCACTGAGGTCACCAGACCCATCATGAAGGCCCCGTATAAACCGACGATAGGGGAAACACCGGCAATAAAGGCAAAGGCGACCGCTTCCGGGACTAAGGCTATAGCAACCGTCAAGCCAGAAAGGATATCGTCTTTAACCGTCCCTCTTTTATGCTCTATGAATTTAAATCGCTTCATCTTTCTTTGTTCTCATCTCCTTCATGGGCCATATGAGCATAGACCGGTATAACCACTCTGAATCACTCCCACCCTTTCATTTTTTAAAAAATTGCAACACATATCTGCAACGTACAAGGGCTTGTCTATAGCATTCTTTCGCCCTAAAGGGAATGATTCTTTTTGTGATAGGGGGAGGATTTTCGGCAAGAGGAGAGGTGCGAGAAAGGACTACGAAAGAACAGAACGAGTCAATTCTTCTGCAATTGCCCTTCCAAGTAACGGAGGTACGGCATTTCCAATCTGTTTGACTACTTGCGATCTGCTGCCAAAAAATTCAAAGTCATCATCAAATGATTGCAAGCGTGCGCCTTCTCTAGGTGTTAATGCACGATTAAGCCGAGGATGTATACACCTATTTGAAGCAGGATGCACAAAATTAACTGTAATAGTCACAGCAGGTTCATGAGCATCAAGTCGCGAGTAGCATGAGCTGAATCCACTTGTTATTAAATTTTTGGGTATTGAATGTATGTTCTTCCCGGAGTGCTTAATAATTTCCAGCATTTTATCGGAATGCTTGGTTGCTGTATGTAATTTTAATGATTTGCATCCATTCCGTCTTTCCTTCTGGTAATCGGTTATGGGTGATTTTGTATATTTTTCACATGAACCTCCTGATGGAATTTCCGGCAAATCACCAATTGCATCTTCAACAGTATATGCTTTCAGCAGTTGTCCATTTGTACACAAATCTAATTTTTCCGGCAAGAAATGTCTTGATTTATTTTTCACACCAACTGTCGGCCCATTATGGTAGTGAGTTGGTTTCGGAAAAGATACATTCCCGCCTTTTTGAACTCCTAGAAAAATCAATCTTTCACGCTTCTGAGGAACTCCATAATGTGCGGCATTTAAAATCCTCCAATCGGTATCGTAATCAAGAGAACTGAAACACTGTTGCATCAATTCAATTGTTTCGCCATTTTTATGCGTTGCCAGTCCCACAACATTTTCCATCACAAATACCTTTGGTCTGAAATAATTTACAAAAGAAGCAAATTCTTCAAACAAAGTATTGCGAGGGTCATCATCATTTGTTGATCGGAACGGTCGAATTGATGAAAATCCCTGGCAAGGCGGCCCTCCAAGAATTACATCGATATCGCCCTTGCCGACCTTGAGCCTGTCAGAAAGATCTTTTTTTCTTACCTGTCTAATATCACCGGACAGTCCGAAGGCTTTTTTATGATTCAAATTAAATGTTTTTACCGAAGTTTTTAAGAGATCCAACCCAAGAATCACTTCATAGCGAGAATTTCCAGCTTTCTCAAACCCCTTGGAGAACCCTCCGGTTCCGCAAAATAAATCAAATACCTTCATACATTATTCCTTCTGGCTATACCGGTGGAGACTATTGTCTCATGGATGTCTGCTCAAAATACTATTAGATTGCATAAAAATCAACCTAAAATCAAAAATTATACGTGGGTAAACAAGATATGGGGCTCGTAGAAAATTTTTTAGATTTGTGCAAGGAGTTACGCCAAAATCAAAAGTTAACCATCGAGCACTTAGCTGATTTAGCCGATGTCCATAGAACAACCATAGGTTTATTTGAAAGGCACGAGAGAACCCCGACCTTAACGGTGGCTGAACAAATTTCCACCGCCCTTGGTTACCCTCTTTATGAATTACTTCAAAAAGCATCGCGTAGAGATGCGGGT
>JBATKL010000575.1:0-2416 GCA_049669385.1 Candidatus Electrothrix sp.
GGTCAAGGGCGGTTTGTATCCCGGCGATACCTCCGCCCACGACCATCACTGATCCGGCCCTGTGTTCCATTCCTTTTCCCATTGCAATCTCCAGTGTTTATTGATTGGTTAAAAATTATTTATCATAATGATACCGGCATTGCGCTATGATCACATCTCCATCCTGAACAGTATAGACAAGCCTGTGTTCATCGTTGATGCGTCTGCTCCAGAATCCGCGCCAATTATGCTTTAGCGGCTCCGGCTTCCCGATTCCGGTAAAAGGTTCTCTTGTTATATCTTTTATCAGCGCATTGATCCGCTTGAGAATACGTTTATCTTTTTTCTGCCAATAAAGGTAGTCTTCCCATGCCTGAATATGCCAATTAATCATCGGTCAGTTCATGGGCTTCATATTTACCGGACTTAATTTCTTTGACGGCTTTATTAAGTCTTTTTTTATTCGCTTTTGATCTTGAGAGATACGTTGTTTCGCTGTAGGCACTGTCGTGATCTATACGCTCCTGAATAAGCTCAAATATAAATTCTTCAGGTGTCTGATAAACCCGCCCTGCAATCTTGGCTATTTGGTTTATCAATTTATCTGGAACAGTTACAGGAGACATTGTCAACCCTCGTTGAAGCTGAATTATTCACAAGTTTTGTTAAACGGATGATTCAATAATACCGACAAGAATTCTAAAAATATCTTCCACATCTTCAGGGATGGTATAATTATGCATATCCCTTGTGATTTTTTTATTTTTTCTGTCCAACATGCAGAATACCCACATTTCACCGATAGTAACCACACCATACAAGATACTTCCGCCTTCTTCTTCTTCGTATTGATCCAAGGCGATCAGTTCGGCGGCCAGCTGATTGAATCCTTTGTCAATATCCCCTTTTTTCGCCTCAATAACGATCAATTCCTGTTTATAACGTATTAAATAGTCCAAATACCCGTTTAACAGCTCACTGACATCTATTGGATATTCTACGTTAATCTTTGAATCAGTTTCTTTGGCTAATTCAAAGAGAACCGGGGCAATTAAAAATTCACGTTTGGCTGTTTCTGAGTTAAGAGATATCTTCGGTAATACGTTATAATAGGTGCGCTTTAAATTATTGACAGATTCTACGTTGCAACGTGCAGACGTAGGTAGCTGAAGCACTTTCAAAGAATATGAATATCCCAGCTCCGCAACGATATCTTCAACGGGGTTGGGCAGATAGAAATAATCGCTGAAGGTGTATTTCTTACCTTCTTTGAAGATAGACTTTTTCATGACATTTTAATGATTAACCAAAAAATTGCTCGTATTTATCATGATTGCCAATCCAAAACCAAGTAACAGTATCTTCGTCAAGCACACCAAGTGCTCTGTAACTGAGCGTCACTCTCACCGACCAGATATTTTCACTCTGGTTAATGCATTTAAAACGTAGAGACGGATGAAACGGAGCATCAATCCATAATCGATATGCTTTCTTTGTCCTCTCCCTGATGTCCCGGTCAACCTTACGGTACTGTTTCCAAAAAGACGGGACAGTTGCGGACTTCATAATTCTTCAATATCTAAAGGTGCTGATTTCCCTTCCTTAATTTCTCTACGTACCTGCCTCGCTGCTGCTGCTAGTTTACCTTGAGTTTTGGAAAATGAATTGTTCCAGCGAGCCTCGTCTTTCAGCTCTTCAATATATTCTCTTATGTGTTCAACCACTTGATCCGTGAAATGCTCCGGTAATGTCTCAAGCATTTTTGAAATTGTAACAGCTGCTTCCGTGGCCATATCTACATCTCCTTCTGAAATTTAACGTTTCAATGACACATGATTGGTGCGTAAACGCACCCTGCACGGCTCCAGACCAAACAGCCCCATCATCCAATGGACGACAGGGCTGTCTTGTACAAAGCAAAACTGCACCGTCAGCCCTGGTTATGCTGCCGGTTTCCATTCCTTGAGAAAGGCAGGAAGATGCCCAGCTTCACGAGGACCAATGGTGATGGTCCAATCAGGCAGTTCCTCTTCCAGCTCACCCTTGATGGTGGCCAGATACCCCGGAATGATCAACTCCCGATGCTTTACTTTGTCCAATATTCCAGACTTATTGACAAACATAGCAATCAGATCGGCACCGAATTTACCGGCGGCCCAGGCAGTCAGCACGGACAGACCTTCAGTGTCCTTGATCAGCAACCAGCTGGGCACCTTGGAGCCTTCAATCTCACCAGACACGATAAAGTAGGTGAGCGAGAAGTTACAGGTGATCAGTACCGGTGAATTTTCATCCGGTCCGGTGACCGGATAGATGTCCTCAGCCACAACCATTGGCCGCTGCGGATCAGTAAAGATGTTTAGCTGCTCAAGCAGGAGCGGGAAGAGTATATCTCCCTGGATATCCGAGAACACGGTAATGCCTGCGTACTTGGCGA
>JBATKL010000576.1:0-7272 GCA_049669385.1 Candidatus Electrothrix sp.
AGTATCATCAGTACTGTCTACCCGATCTTCATAAGAAAAATCATCTTGATGCCGTGAGCCTCGAACGCCCAGACTAAGAAAATTGTCGTCATCCATCTTAATCTGCTTTATCATCCGTGACCCAGAACAGCCCCGATGTTCTGTCATCATCAGGTCATCCTTGGGATCATATCGGCCACCGGTTAAAATTCTCTTCTCCACATCAAATTTGGAGGCCATTGCCCAGTTCAGAAAATTACCGCGTGCAGCAAAGGCAGAAACCTGATCTGGATTCTTATTAACATCAAGACTGATGCAGAGATTATCCGTCAGAGTATACTTCGCAGACCCACTGGCACCTGAGCAATAAGAGGCTGCCTCGCCGCTCGTTACCGCAACAAAAGAACCCTCTTTAAGCAGGTTCCAGATGACACCGCTGTCATCATAAACACCTGTTCCAGAGGAAGTTCCATCAGCATTAGCCGTATACAAACGCCCCTTATAGGAAACTATATCTCCTGTAGAATAACTCTTTCCATTTTCCCAGGTAGAATCTACGGTTTTCCAGTAACTTCCTCCATCAGCTCCATCAGGAGCTTTATTCGTGCTTGACGCAACTGCTCGGTACATCTGTGGGCCGTACCAAACAGTGTTGCCTGCTGCATAAGTGGTACTGCTGGACCACTTATCAACATTGTTAAAAGTTATTTTTTTCCAAGCGATACCAATATCTTCCGCAATATTCTCTACAGCAGAAGATGTGTCTGTTGTCTGAGCCTCCCAGATAATACCGTTGGCATAGACTCTATCTCCCTGGGCATAACCATGCCCGCCTTCCCATGGTGACAAGAGATTACTGTAACTTGCATCAGTACCCGGACCTACCCATTTATACCACGTGTCCTGCTCAAAATAACCACCATAGGTCTTCCCTATAGCGTAGGTGTCGTCAAAACAAAAACTTGCTTCATCACTGTACGCCGCATCCAGCATAGAACCCGAATTATCAAGCACCATCAGCAGGTTCGGTTTTGCCCCGGAAGAAAGAAAGGGCGGCACCCCGGTACCTTGACTGCATACATTAGCAAAACCTATACTAGGTATCAGCCAGTATAAAAGCACAGCACCGATCAATACGGGCCAAGCCTTCTGAACTGTCCTTTTCATAATTTTACCCCGCTCTGTATATATATTTCATCAATCATCAATGTTTTTATTACGAAAAAAGTTCAACCAGCCAGTCATTTACTACCGTAATAGCAACTGCCTTCAGAACCCAAGGTATGGAGATACTTCGTACAGACAGCAGAAGCGGCATGATTTTCCCCTACCTGATAGACCTTAATATCATAAATCAATGATGCCCCACCACTCCCAAGTCCCTTAGCTGTTCCTTCATAACCTGCAGCCATTTGAATGGCAGACCCTGGTTTCAGCTCCGTATTGCCGCGCATGATAATATTTGCATGCGGCTGACTATTCGTGGCTGTTGCATCATATGTTCCACTGACAACGACAGCCGGAAAAACCAGATCACGCGCAGTATCATCCTTCGGCACATCAACATCGTCATCAGCATAGTTACGCCAGAATCCTCCTGATCCAGACTCAACATAGACATTCATCCCCTCTTTACCTGCCAACACCATCCCGTTGTCACCTAGTCCTAGGCAGGCGATACTTTGCTCCAAAACTTCTGCACTCAGCTGTGCTGCTGCATCTGCTGAATAAAAGGCTGTTTTATGCTGGCGATCATTCATGGCTATCCGCCACTCGGTCATTGTATTTCTATTCACAGCAATTCCCATCACTGTCAAAACAAGCAAAACGAGCAAGGCCGCAATCAGTACAAATCCCTCATCCTTTCCAGAGTATATTTCTCGTTTTTTCATAACAGACCTCTGCATTATTCCCTTCAATCCTATATATTCTGAACAATATAATTCAATATTGCCGCTTCTTTTTGGCCGGTACCTGGATCCCTAGTTACAATAACTCGAAGGTATTTTGGCTTCTGTTCTTGATCCGGATCACTGTTATTCGGTATATCTGCCAATAAACAGTTACCAGCAACAGCCCAATACACCGTATATACGGGTCCCCCGGTACTACCTGGCTGCTGAGAAGCAGATGACCACCCTGGATCGGTGAAACTTTGCGGCAAATTTTCGCATGTGGTTACAGTCAATGCAAGATCGGAATAATCCATTGCAAGTAGCTGCTCTACCCTGTCAGTAGCCCAAGTGGAACCTGTAGTAATAGCATTAGCTGCCAAATTTTCTTTAATAGCTGCTGTTTGCATCCCAAAGAGCCCGAGGATACCAATAGTGAATATCGCCATCGCCATTAAGGTTTCAATGAGAGTAAAACCGTTTTGAGTAGTTACTTTATATGTCTTCTTCATAGCATTCACATATTACGCAGTGCAATAGAAGTTACGAGTAATCGACGATGAAAATTATCATTGGGCGGGTTGGTAAAACCGCTGGCCAATGTCCAATCCGCTGCACTACCTGAACCCGGAATATAGGTCATCGTATTGGTGTGCTTAAAATCTGGAGAATTGGAGCGCACCAGCATGGAAATCTCAACGACTTTAATGTTATTACCAGAAGCAGGATCTCCTTGGCTATCAAGATATCTGAACAGAAACGCATCAACACCTTCTGCCAATGGCATAGAGGACGCATCCCCGTCCCTATCCGCATCTGTTGTGACGTTAATATCTCCTTCTGTCGGATCGTACGCTATAGTGATCCTGTATTCTGTTTTACCTGCTTCACAAATATCAAATTCCAATGTACCAGGGACAGCTGTTATTAAATCAGGCTCACATTCAACACTGTTTGGATCATAACCAGCCATTCTGATATTCCTTGCCATATAATCTACAGCACCTCTGATTCGCTGTTGCATCTCACTGACCTGCGCCTGAACAGTGTAGCTTCTCTGCTGAATAGTGTAAACACCGTATATTCCCGCTATCACCAAGCTGGATATGGCCATAGATACCATGATCTCGACAAGGGTAAATCCATTATCTCCTAACCGTACTTTCTTCATATTTTCTCTCTCCTTTTCGGATACCGGCCTTTTCAAACCGACACAAGAGCCTTTTTCTACAACATCCAGCCTAGTCCCCTAGCCTGAACAACTGGAAAATGATAAGGAGCTACATTGCCTAGTCAATCAAGATCCCAAGAAACCCCATCAAATCTCCTGATCTTGATTGTTCCGTAATTTGTTATGGTAACTGCATAACATACTTCCTGATTGTTCAGGCTTTTCAAGTAAATACTACCAGAGTTACTCGTTCCTGTTTTGCCAAAAGTTATCCTCCCGTTATTGCCTGTTGTGCCGGACTGCGTCACGCCGGATGAAGGCGGAACATCACCATTCCAGTTTTTTTTTGCTCCGCAACCGTAATCAACCGCTCCGTAATCAGCCAGATCTCCCATGAACTCATCGGAATCCCACGTTTTATCCTCGTTAAAATCAAAATAATAATACCCGGTACCGGGAGAGGTGTTAAATCTAACCTGAACCTTTTTGTTTTCCTTCACGGCCTGCAGCCTCGCCTTCTGCAAATCAACATAGAGATTTCTTGCCGCATTTTTCAGACGTTTTTCCGGCAGACTGCGCAAAAAACTCGGCAGCGCAATGGCACTCAATATGCCAATAAGAGCAATCACCACCATCAGCTCAACAAAAGAAAAACCTCCTATCTCCTTCTTCGTACCTCCTGATCTTTGCATAAAATCACCTCGTCGATTTGCAGTGCCAACTGTTCATTACGACCTAAATGACCTACTTTGCTATAAATATTCTCTCTGTACTTCATTTACTCACAACGCTACTCCCAATCAGAACCGTTATACCTCAACACTCTGACAGAGCCAAACATTGAGACTGTAACCGCATAACACACCGTCTGATCATTATCACTTTGCAGATAAATATCTTCCGTGTTTGCAACACCGAGATTAGTAAAGGTTATATTATCGGTCACACCAGCACTCGGAATTGCATTATTGGGATCATCATCAGTAGCTCTCCAATTATTATTGGCAATGAGAGAGGGAGGGCAACCATATTTTACAGCACCATAATCAGCTAAAGATTCAGTAACCGCTATTCCCCCTTCCGTAAAAGAATACTGTCCTGCAGCCGTATCAAACGTAACGGTTACACTCTTGTTTTCCTTCACTGCCAGCAACCTCGCCTTCTGTAAATCGACGTACAGGTTCCTCGCTGCATTTTTCAGACGTTTTTCCGGCAAACTGCGCAAAAAACTCGGCAGCCCTATAGCGCTCAGAATACCGACAAGAGCGATAACCACCATCAATTCAACAAACGAAAAACCTTCTGAACTATTTGTTTTTTTTGTTTTTTTCATTATATCATCACTGCATATTGTCAAACTTCTCTTAACAACCAAGATATTTCTCAGTCACACTCAGTGCACATCTTGCAAAAAGCATTCCTTATAACACAAAAAGAACAAATCATTAATAATTCCCTCCAAGTTTACCGTAAAATAACCCCAAAACAGCATCAGCTCTCTTGAGTGATTGTTAAATTATTTTCCTCCCTCAAACGATATTGTAAAAAAAATTAATACCTCACATATGTATCCTTTCTCTCTCCATACTCCCCGAATTATCCTGTTTATAACGGATTCTGTTGATTTCAGCAAAATAAGGAGAAGCAATCCCGTTAACATGCACTGTTATCTTTGTCCTCCCGCAAGCCGCTCGACATGTTTTCCTTGCCTCGCCAGTCGTTTTCCCTTTATACTCTGAGCTAACAAGTTATTTCCATAGCTTCACTGTATCAGTCCCTGCTTTGATACCCTGAAACCACAGAACAGGATTTCTTTCATGAAACCTCTTGCACGGCTTTCCAGGCAACTCTCTGATCCTTCCGCTCTTCAAGAGCTGGCAGATGAACTGGAAAAAGAATATACGACCCAAGAAGCTCCTCCGCAAACCACGTCCCTACGTTTTTACGACAGCTTTGACTGGCGTCTCTACGCCAAGGGTTTTCTCTGCTTTGAGCAGGGTGACAGACTTTCCCTCACTGATCTGACAGGGCATGAGCTTGCCCCCTCCTTACCGAGATCCGAAAAAGTGCCTGGATTTTGCCGGGATGTACCCGACTCAGCCCTGAAGCGAACACTCGCCCCTGTTCTTGAGATGCGAACCCTGCTTCTGCAAAGTAGTTTTTCTCAAACAACACGGCAGCTCCGTATCCTGAACAAGGATAAAAAAACCACTGCTACGGTTACCCTCTCCGAACTCACTGGAGAAACAGAAGAAAACGGAGAGATCGATCAACCAATCTGCTCTGTCCAACTACACGAGGTACGCGGCTACGAAAAATGGTTTCAGCGACTGGAGTGTGCTCTGGAAAAAGTCGGCACGCCCATCCCCTGCACGAGAGAACAGGATCTGAAAACAGCTTTGGCAGCCAAGGGACGTCTGCCCGAGGACTACAGCTCAAAATTCTCGGTTCCGCTCAAGCCGAATATGGCTCCCCTGACAGCGGCAAAGGCCATCTACCGTGACCTGCTGGCCACCATGCAGGAGAATGAACAGGGTATCCTTGATGATCTGGACAGCGAGTTTCTTCACGATTTTCGGGTGGCGATCCGCCGAACCCGCTCTGGGCTGGATATGATCAAAAAGGCGCTGGAGCCGAAAATCAGTGCCCGCTTTAAAGAGGAATTTCGTTTTCTCGGCAAAATCACCGGTCCGGTGCGTGATCTTGATGTGTATCTCCTCATGGAGGACGATTATAAATCCAAGTTGCCGGAGCATCTGCAAAAGGGGCTCCACTATTTTTTTGAGGATCTGGCAGAACAACGGGAGATGGAGCAGGAAAAACTGGTTCAGGCCCTGCAATCCTCGCAGTATAAGACCATCATCAAGGACTGGGGGAAATATCTTCGGCAAAAGAAAAAAACCGAGGTCGCCAAGAAAACACCTGCTATCGGCATGCTGGCCAATAAAATCATCAACAAACGCTTTGAACGGGTTCTGCAAGATGGCCGGGCCATTGATGCGGACAGCCCGGATGAAGACTTGCACCGCCTCCGCATTCAGGGAAAAAAGCTGCGCTATTGCCTGGAATTCTTCAGCTCCCTCTATCCTGCAAAGGAGATGAAGCTCTTGATTAAGCAGCTCAAGGCGCTCCAAAATAATCTCGGGCTGTTCAACGATCTTTCGGTGCAGCAGGACATGCTCAATACCTATCTTGCTGGTCTCAAACCGGGGTCTGGCAAGGCCAAAAAAATGGGGGCAGCCATTGGCGGTCTGTTGACCAACCTCTATCATGAACAGCAACAGGTCCGCACTGAATTCGAGGCTGCTTTTCGCTGCTTTTCTTCTCAGGAGAATATCGACTTATATGAGAAATTATCTTCATCAGCGCAGAAGCCGAGCCAATAACCTTTCCCTTCCCCATCGCTTGAGGAGCTCCCATGGCAATCATTGCTGTTTATAATATCAAAGGCGGGGTCGGCAAGACCGCCACCTCGGTCAATCTCTCCTATATGTCGGCTGCGACCGGCAATAACACCCTCCTCTGTGATCTTGATCCCCAAGGATCATCCAGCTATTATTTCCGGGTGAAGTCGAAGAAAAAGTTTTCTGCGGATCATTTTCTTGAGGGCGGCAGCAGCCTGGAACAAAGCATTCGCGGGACAGATTACGAGCACCTGGATATCCTGCCGGCAGATTTTTCCTACCGCAATCTGGATATTGCTCTCAACCATATGAAGAAGTCAAGGAAACGCCTGGAGCGGGTTCTTGATCCGTTAACAGCTGAATACCGACATGTCTTTCTTGATTGCCCACCCAACATCACCCTGCTTTCGGAAAATATCTTCTATGCAGCGGATATGATTCTGATCCCGTTCATCCCCACGACCCTGTCCATGCTTTCTTTTACCAAGCTTTTGGAATTTTTCAAAGAAAGCGGGATTGATCGGCGCAAGCTTTTTGTCGTTTTCTCAATGGTTGAACAAAAGAAGACAATCCACCAAGATACGATGCAACATTTCAAGGGAAGAAAGCGCATTCTCAATACCTTTATCCCCTATGTAACGGATATTGAAAAGATGGGGATATATCGTCAGCCGGTCCCCGCATATCGGCCCGACTCAAAGGCCGGGCAAACCTATGCTGAGCTTTGGCGGGAAATAGAGGGAAATTTGCTCAGTCACCTGGATTAAAAAGGTAGCAGCTTACCTCTGTTTCATCCTGGTAGGTCTTGAGTGCAACGAACGTGGAC
>JBATKL010000577.1:0-1542 GCA_049669385.1 Candidatus Electrothrix sp.
TTTTAAGAAAGGAAAGAAGAAGAGAGAGGCGGTATTTTTTATAACAAAAAAAGGGCGGAAGAAAAAAAAATTCTTCTCGCCCTAGAAAATGATCGGTAAGCGGTTCAGGCTGGCTTGGCAATTGCCCCGGAGCGAATGCAGCGAGTGCATACAAGCAAGCGAGCTGTTTGGCCTCCATCGGTTACGGTTCTGACCTTTTGCAGGTTCGGCAGCCAACGTCGTTTAGTTTTGTTATGGGCATGGCTGACATTATTGCCAGTTACCGGCCCTTTTCCACAGATTTCACATTTACGCGCCATGATATATATACTCCTTACAACGGGTTATTTGTTAAGAACATTATTATACATGCCAGCTCAGAAAAGGCAATGTTTTTTCTATATTTCAGCCCATTTCTCAATTCAGCCGGATCTCCTTCTGTTTACGAGGAAAATACGCTGAAATTGACCGGAAAGATCGCTGATATTTTCAGCGGCAGGGCTGAAGGGGTGATTTGTTAGGGTATTATCTTCCAAATAACAGGCTTATAATATATAATATGGATGATACATTTTATTTTTCTGAAGTTCGGGAACAATTGACGAAGAAGCGACGGGGAAGCTGTATGGCGGATACGGTTAATATACTTATTGTTGATGACAAAATAAATAATCTCATAGCATTGGAGGAATCATTCCCAAGTATTGATGCGATTTTTATCAAGGCGACCAGCGGTAACGATGCTCTTCGAGAGGTTTTAAAACATGATTTTGCTTTGGCTATTCTCGATGTGCAGATGCCGGAAATGGATGGATATGAACTGGCACAACTGATCAGAAACAGAAAACAGACCTCGAAGCTCCCCATTATTTTTCTCTCTGCTATTTATTCGGACGATTTTCATATTTTTAAAGGGTATGATTTCGGGGCAGTAGATTTTATCACCAAACCCTTTTCCCCGGAAATTCTTGCGGGAAAAATTCTTTTTTTTATAGAAATATACCTTCAGAAGATCAAGCTAAAAGAGACTATCCAGGAGCTTCAGAAGACGAAACAGCTGGTTCTGGAGCAGAACAAACAGTTGCAAAGACTCTCCACCCATGATGATCTTACAGGGCTTTGTAACCGGCGTCATCTTGTTGCCTCCCTGGAGCAAGAGTTCAGTCGTTGTCGTCAGCATGAAACAGAATTTTCGCTTGTTATGCTTGATCTTGACCACTTTAAAAGTGTTAACGATAAATTCGGGCATGAGTTCGGTGATTATGTGCTGAAAGAATTTTCTGCGCTTTTGCAGGCAATTGTTTGCACATCTGACCTTGTCTTTCGTTTCGGCGGTGAGGAATTTATTGTTCTTCTGCCCCAGACAGCTGAGGGTGGTGCTGCGAAGACGGCCGAAACAATACGTCAAAAATGTGCGGAAAGATTAATTGATGACGGAAAGTATGCTGTGAAAATCACCGTCAGCATCGGCGTGGCATCCTATAATAAGGATCTTCATAAAAACGCAGGCTGCATGATTTCCTTTGCGGATGAGGCACTGTATAAGGCGAAGGAAGGTGGAAG
>JBATKL010000578.1:0-5925 GCA_049669385.1 Candidatus Electrothrix sp.
CTGGGACGCCTGCCGGTTATCGCCCCGATGAAGGAGCTGGAGGAGGAAGATCTGGTGCGCATTCTGAAGGAGCCGAAAAATGCCTTGACCAAGCAGTACATGAAGCTGTTTGAGTTGGAAGGCGTCACGCTTCGATTTACTGAAGGTGCGCTGAATGAGGCGGCCCGCAAGGCAATGTCCCGTAACTCGGGAGCACGCGGCTTGCGTTCGGTCATGGAAACAGCCATGCTTGACGTGATGTATGAGCTTCCTTCGGATGAACATGCTGTTGAATGTGTGATTAACGAACAGGTCATCGCTGACGGCGAGTATCCTGTTATTCTCTATGATGCGGAAGAGAAGAAAACCGCTTAATGAAGAAAACTGCCTCATCGGCCTGTAACTGGGTGCGAATGTGACGGGGAGAAGGCCGCTTCTCCCTTGAGCATTTTTTTGTACTTCTTTTGCATCTCTTTTCTCTCCCGCCCTTCCTTGGTTCTCTTTAATTATGTTTGATTCCAACGTAACACAATATCCTGTCATGCCCCTCAGGGATGTGGTGATCTTTCCCGGTATGGTCGCTCCTTTGGTTGTGGGTCGAAAAAAATCTGCTCGTGCCCTGGAATATGCCATGAAAGAGCGCTCGTTGATTTTTTTGGTCACCCAAAAGGATGCCAGCGTTGAAGAGCCCGGACCAGATCATTTATACGAGTGCGGCGTGCTTGCCTCTGTCATGCAGCTGTTGCGCCTGCCTGATGGCACTATTAAGGCCCTGATTGAAGGCAAACGCAGGGCAATGGTAAAGACCTATAGAGAAGACGAGGAGTTCTTTTATGTCGATATCAGGGAGGCCGGTGATCAGGAGACCGAGAGCGTTGAGCTCCCTGTGTACAGTCGTGAACTGAAACAAGTTTTTGAACGCTACGCCAAGATTGAGAAAAATATTTCGGCAGAGGTGCTCAAGTCGGTTGCAGCCTTAGAAAATCCAGCTTTGCGGGTGGATCTGATCTGCTCGCATCTGCGCCTTGGGACCGAGGAAAAACAGGGCATTCTTGAAATTCTCCATCTGCCGAATCGTATTCGTCGGGTATTGGAGATTCTGTACCGGGAGCTGGAGCTGTACGAGCTTGAAAAGAGCATTGATATCCGGGTCAAGAAAAAGATGAATGAGAGCCAGCGCCACTATTATCTCAACGAGAAGGTCAAAGAAATTCAGACCGAGATGGGACAGGGTGGGGATGATCTTGATGAGCTCCAGGAGGCCTTGAAGGTAAAGGAACTTCCTGAGCCGGTGCGGGAGAAAGCAGACAGAGAGCTTAGTAAACTTCGGGCCATGCCGCCGATGTCTGCGGAAACCACAGTGGTGCGTAACTATCTTGAGACGATTATCAGTCTGCCTTGGCTGGAGAAAGAAGACGTTTCCATTGATATTGAAGAGGCTGAGGATATCCTCAACCAGGATCATTACGGCCTGAAAAAGCCGAAAGAACGTATTCTGGAATATCTTGCTGTGCAGACGCAGGTGGAGAAGCTCAACGGGCCTATCCTCTGTCTGGTTGGTCCTCCCGGTGTGGGGAAGACCTCTGTTTGTAAATCCATTGCCAGGGCCATGAATCGGAAGTTTGTTCGCCTGTCCTTGGGCGGAGTGCGAGATGAGGCGGAAATCCGAGGGCATCGACGAACCTATATCGGAGCCATGCCTGGGAAGATTATCAATTCCATGCAAAAGGCAGAGGTGATCAATCCGGTGTTTTGCCTTGATGAAGTGGATAAAATGAGCGTTGATTTTCGCGGCGATCCCTCCTCAGCGTTGCTGGAGGTACTGGACCCGGAACAAAATTACGCCTTTAATGATCATTATCTTGATCTTGATTATGATTTGTCCGAGGTCTTTTTTATCGCCACAGCCAACAATTTGCACGGTATTCCGTTGCCCTTGCAGGATCGAATGGAGATCATCCGTCTGAACGGCTACACGGAGGAGGATAAGTTGGAGATTGCTGAGCGATTTCTTGCTCCTAAGCAGTTGGGGCTGAACGGCTTCCAAGAGGATGATATTCAATTTTCCAAAGAGGCCGTGCTGGAGATCGTTCGACGCTACACCCGTGAAGCTGGCGTCCGTAATCTGGAACGAACCCTTGCCGCTGTTTGTCGCAAGATCGCCCGTGATCGTTTGAAAAAGAAGGAGCCGACTCGGAAATACCAGCTCTCGGATCAGTCCGTGGGCGAATATCTCGGGGTGCCCAAATACAGATTTGGGCTGGCGGAAGAGCACGACGCCATTGGTTTAGTGACCGGTCTGGCCTGGACAGAGGTTGGCGGCGAGCTGTTACAGATTGAGTCGGTGTTGATGCCAGGGGCTGGCAAAATGACAGTGACCGGCAAGCTCGGGGATGTCATGCAGGAGTCGGCCCAGGCTGCGCTGTCCTATGTCCGTTCTCGTTCTATGCGTCTGGGCTTGGATACGGATTTTTATCAGCAATTGGATATCCATGTGCATGTTCCAGAAGGGGCTATTCCTAAGGACGGCCCTTCTGCCGGAATTACTATGGCCACCTCCATTGTTTCTGCGCTGCTGAAATACCCGGTTAATCGGCATCTGGCGATGACAGGTGAAATTACCCTGCGCGGCAGAGTTCTGCCTATTGGCGGCCTGACAGAAAAGTTGCTTGCCGCCAAACGAGGCAATATTACCCATATTCTCCTTCCTGGTGAAAATAAAAGGGATCTAGAAGAGGTCCCTGCAAGAATTCGAGAGAGTCTTGATATTACCTTTGTTGATCATGTCGATGAGGTGTTGACCAAGGCTTTGATTCTGCCTAAAGGAGAGGAGCTTTTTAAAGATGTCTCGCTGGAGAGTATCTTGAAAAATGTTGCGTTGTCAGCCCATAATACAACGGTACAGCAGTAACTGTTGCGTTCAGTATTAAGAAGAATATTTTTATCTTTTTGATAAAGCGTTATTTTGTATTTTTAACCATTTTAAATGCATTTTTATACTTGACGGGGAAAGCAAAAAAGGATATAAATGGCTCAACGATTTGGGGCGAATAGCTCAGCTGGGAGAGCATCGGCCTTACAAGCCGAGGGTCACAGGTTCGAGCCCTGTTTCGCCCACCAAATTACTAAGGGGTCGTAGTTCAGTTGGTTAGAATGCCGGCCTGTCACGCCGGAGGTCGCGAGTTCGAGTCTCGTCGGCCCCGCCAGTAATTCGAGGGACTTATCATGAAAATGGTAAGTCCCTTTTTTTGTTTGGTGGGTTCATTGGTGTGCTTTTTTTTCTCAAGACATTCAAAGTACGCGATCTTCGTGCTCACGATTAAGATCAAATTTCCGATCAGCACCGGATTCTGGAATAATGAAATCCGCATTTCCATACGTAAAAAGAACGAGATAAAAAAATACAGAAATGTATATTTCGTGCTTTTTTACCATTCCTTCCTTGCGTACTTGCATTTATCTCAGTAAAGTATATGACATAAAGAAGTTATCCCGTTCCATGAACAACGAGCGACCGGATAATGAACAAAAATCGCAAAAAAAATGCAGCAGCCGAACTCTCTGACCAATATCTTGTCTTTACGGGAAAGCTGAAGATCACCCGTAAAGAGGCGACCGCCCTTGTCAAAAAAATGGGATGCTGTGTGCAATCCTCGGTGACCCGGAAAACCACTCTCTTGGTGCTCGGAAATCAGGATGAAAAAAAACTGAGAAAAGGACACTGCAGGAGCTTGAAGTATGATGCAGTGAAAAAACGCATCAAGGACGGGCAGGGTATAACGATTCTCCGACAGGAGGAATTTTATGAATTAATCGACTGCCCGATCCAACTCTCTCTGTTTGATTTTGTTGGCAAACCGACTCAAAAAAGCCGTAAGGCATCTCTTGAAAAAGAGACAGCTCCAAAAAAACGTCCAGCGACAAATAAAAGCAGTATTCAGCCCCGAATCCTCACCTAAAGGTGTGTTCCTGGTTCCGGCCCCTGCTTCGGTCCTAAAAAGTGCTCCTGTTCCCCTTCAGTTACTTCCTGATAGAAATTGCCCTGATGTCTCTGTGTCCGCCCTCATGTATACGAAAAGCTGTGTTCCTCTCCGCGACAACCTGCTAATGTAGAGGAAATGGCTTGCTGGATTTCAAGTCTCAAAGCGTGGCAGCAAAAAAAATAAAGAGATGGGCATAATGCTCAAGTTCCCAGAGTTGCATAAATAAAAGGAGACGAAATGAAAAAGATACTCGTTACAGCGGCAATACTTCTATTCATGAGCACAAGATCAGAAGCATTTGTTTTTGATATATGGGAATCAGGAATGGACGCAAAAGCCGTGATAATGACTGCCATGAAGGCAGATCTCCCGCTAGCAGCAGAAGGACAAGAGGCAGTTGGAGGAAAATTTTACAAACCGGCGTGTGTCCCATTCCAGGATACAGCAACGAGATATGACTATTATGCAAAACTTTTAGGAGAAGATGCAGCAGTCACCTTGTTTTTCACAGAAAAAGAAAAAAAGCTCATGAAAATAGAGATTTCATGGCTTAAGGCAGGAGAGCTGAAAGGCGTTGTAGAAAAAATGATTCTTGAAAGTAAGCCTGTGTCAAAAAGGAAAAATTTAGAATTATTTGCAGAAACAACAGTATACAAAGTGGATGATGAGAATGAAATAGACTTCAAATCTCAAATGGGAGCTATTTATCTGACATATTACGATTTAAAGTTGATAGCCAACAATGCGGCTCAGGGGCAGTAAAAGAAGCTGGTAAAGGATATAAGTACAATAGACAGATGGGGCGTGTGTTGGTTCCGTCAGTAATTCTAGGGGGCTTAGCATGTGTTTGCTCAGCCTCCTTTTTTTGTATGCCCCACAGAGTTCTTTTCTCATCGGAAAGGCCTAGGGGAGAAGAAACAAAAAACAGCTTATTTGTTTAACAGCAGATAAAGAATGGGGGCCAAAGTTGTCTTTCTGGATGAAGGAAAAACAACATGCGATGCTGCAAGGTGAATGTAGTACAAGGGGTTTTCATTATTTTCGCCGTAATCGTAAAAGACGGCATAATATGTTCCGGGGCTCAGGGTCTTGTTGAGAAGAGGATGACCGGAATAGCTGATAGTACTTCCTACCAGAGTGAAAATGCTGTCGTATAAAGAGATGCCAAGTCCTCCGACCAAGCCAGATGTTGTCAATTCGATATTATCTTCAGCTGATAGCGTGAACTGAATCCAATCGTTATCATTTGCAGGGATGATACTATGACGCTGAGGAACGCCTGGATATATGTATCCGGCATCAGAATAAAGATTGTCGGGTTCCTGTGCATCGCCGTTAGACAGGCTTGTCCGTATTGTAAAATTGTAGGAATCATTCTCGTCGTTATTAGAAGAGTCTTCAATCTTTGCATAATAAGTTCCTGCGTCAAGTTCGGAACTTCTGAGTAATGAATAGGTAGAGGAGACTGAAGCAGCGTTGAGATATGTGAGGTCGGAAGAATATAATTTTATAGTGAGGCCACCCTGAAGCCCCGTAGTTTTTAACTCAATGTTATCTGTTGCGTTTAAAGAGAACTTGACCCAGTCAAAATCATTCGCCGGTATGATGCTGCGGTTTTGTGTGCCTCCCTTGTTCCCTGCGGAAGCTTCAGAAGCAACGTTATCCCCTTCAAAATTGTCTCCACTGCCGACAGTGGTTGTCAAATGCAGGTTATAGAGATCGTTAGTATTGTTGTTGCCATAATCTTCTATTTTTGCATAATAGGTTCCGGGGGCAAGGCCGGAATATCTCTGATTGTTACAGATTTAGGGGAGGGGACTGCCAGACCCTATAAACCCTTAAATGTCAAACATGAAAATCAGCGATTTGTCTTCAGTCCATCTATTCATCATCATGACTATAACCTTGTATGATTTTTAATGTGCTGAGGTGTAATATTACCTCATATAAAAAACAATATACG
>JBATKL010000579.1:0-2851 GCA_049669385.1 Candidatus Electrothrix sp.
GTTTAACTGGCTGATGTTTTTCTTACTGCCGCTTAGAAAGTATACAGAACATGGGCTAACAAAGGAGTCAAATAAAAAAACACCATATCAGTAAGTTAATAGTAATTCATATTCTCAAAAAATCTAAATTTCCTTGCGACACAAGAAAAAAAATGCTCCTTACTCAAAAAAATAATCTCTGGTAAAAAAACGAGAAGGGACTCTGTCATGCGGGAGAGCGGCGGAAATTTAAAAAAAGAAGTGGCAAGGCAGGATGATGCAGGGGCGAAGCTTGTCTTCGCCCTCGGGGCAGGACAACAAGGGCCGATCTTAGCTGGTCACGACGCAAAAAACTTCTCAACCGGAACACGGCTATCCAACACACTATCAACGACATCGTCCTGTGTGTACGTCGGGGCCTGCTCCATTGAGCGTAAATTGACCCCGTTTTTTTCTTCTCAAGATATTGCCGCCACTTCTTCCCCAACAGCCGCTTCATGAAGCCGGTTATCAAAAGTCAGCAGCCTGAGTTCCGGCAACTGCCTGCGCAGAGTGCAGGCGCAGGCAAGATGCCAGAGATCTGCACCCCGCAACGGCCAGCGTCGGGCATACGTCCCGGCAAGCTCAGCATCGGGCAACATACTTATTTTCCTCCAGCCCCAAGCGGCGAGGTTGGCAGAGGCCGTCTCAGTCAGGGAGGCGTCCAAAGATCCGGTTCGCTCTAGGCGACCGATCACAGCTACCGCTTCAACAAAGGCCAAGGAGGAAAGAAGGTGAACCGTCCGACCCCGTTTCCACCAACCCTGGGCGTTTTTTGTATGGATGTCGTCAAACAGCAACGAAAGTACCGCTGAAGTATCCCAATAGACAACCAGGTTCGCTTCATCCATTGCTTCTGTCCTCCTGAAGAAGCGTCTGCGCAAGATTTTTTTTCGGTAAAGACAAGGGAGAAGGGGCGGATTCGAGTGCTGTTGTACCAGCCTCGATCAGGCCTTTCTCCTCCAGGTCACGGAGCCTGTCCATCAAGGAGAGTTCTTCCGCCGGGATGGGAACAATTTTGCCCACAGGTCGATTTCGATCAGTCAAAATAATCTCATTACCCTGTCGAACGCTGTGCAGGTATCTGCTTAGATTCGCCTTTGCTTCCCGTATACCGACTCGTTGCGATGTTGCCATGATGAGAGCCTCGTGGGTTTATAGTTCGGATGCCATATATAACATATGTAACTACTGTAGTCACAAGAGGTGGCAATGTCAAGCCCGTCCGCCTGATGCAGCAAACGAAAACTCTGACATGCTTTTTCTTATTTGTAGATTTTTCCGGTTGACCAGAAAATTAATCGAGATATAATCCGATGAACCCGAAAATTCTTCGCCTCTCGCAAATTCACACCACACCGCCTCCTATGAACAGATATATTCAGCCCTCGGTTATCGACGATCTGCAAAAAAAGATGGTCTTTATCGGCGGCCCGCGACAGGTTGGCAAAACGACGCTTTCCTTGGATATCCTCGGAGGTGATGAGCAGCACCCTGCCTATTTCAACTGGGATTATGCCGACGACAAGAGGATACTTCTTCAGGGTGGTCTGCCTGCTGGTCAGTCCTTGGTGATCCTGGATGAAATCCATAAGTACAAAGAATGGCGAAATTTTGTCAAGGGCCTGTACGACAAGAACAAATCCCGCACCTCCTTTCTGGTTACAGGCTCGGCCCGGCTGGATTATTACCGCAAGGGCGGGGATTCGCTCCAGGGCCGCTATCATTATTATCGCCTCCATCCCCTGTCTCTCTACGAACTGAGCCGAAACCCGTCCTCTCAGGATTTAGAGGCATTGCTCAGATTCGGCGGTTTCCCAGAGCCCTTTTTTGCTCAGTCGAAACGGGACTGGAAACGCTGGCAGCGGGAACGTATCTCCAGGGTAATCCATGAAGATCTGGTCTCTTTGGAACAGGTGCGAGAGGTGGGACAGTTGGACCTACTGGCTGTACTGCTCCAAGACCGAGTGGCCTCGCTCCTGTCCATCAATTCCCTGCGGGAGGATTTAGCCGCCTCTCATGAGGCGGTTGACCGCTGGGTGCGCATTCTGGAAAACCTCTACTACTGTTTTCGGATCAGACCCTTTGCTGCCAATAAGATAACGTCCTTGAAGAAAGATAAAAAGCTCTACCTCTGGGACTGGTCTCTTTGTCCTGATCCCGGAGCACGGTTTGAAAACTTGGTGGCCTCGAATCTGCTGAAGTATTGCCATTTCCAGGAAGACACCCTTGGCGACAGCATGGAGTTATGCTTCCTGCGAGATAATCTGAAGCGAGAGGTCGATTTTGTGGTTTTACGAGACAATGTCCCGATTTTTGCCGTTGAATGCAAGACCGGGACGAAATCCCCGAGTAAACATCTTGCCTATTTTGCTAAACGAACAGATATCCCCTGCTTTTATCAGGTGCATACCGGGCAGGATGACTATGAAATCGCAGACCTGCGTGTACGGGTGCTGCCGTTTACCCGCTTTGTTGAAGAGGTGTTGCAGGTGTAATCGGGAGGAACTACAATAAATCTACATTGAATAAATACCTGTGTGCCCCCTGGTTATGGAGACACCTTGACGATATGAATAAAATTGAATACCTTTATCTCTACAGATTTTCGTCAAAAAAGGCATCTTTCCAACATTATATAATTTGCTGCAATGCAGTACTTTTCGTTTGCACAGTATGAATCGGTGCAGACAAAATAAAAATACTATGAAAACAAGACAATACGTATCCTTTGATTGGGCAATTAAACGACTCTTGCGATCAAAAGCCAATTTTGGCGTTCTGGCAGGTTTCTTATCTGAACTCCTGAAGGAAAACATCACTATTCTTGAAG
>JBATKL010000580.1:0-3768 GCA_049669385.1 Candidatus Electrothrix sp.
AGTCTGTTCAATATATCCGGAAGAAAGAGGATCAGGGCTGCAACCGCACTGAAGGACAGCTGAAAAGAGGCAGTAAACAGGGTCAGCGGGTTACCAGTAAGGACGATCAGGGCGGCAGCAGTCAGCAAGTGGGGGAGAGAATGCTGCCTGCGCAGCATGAGCGCGGTAAAGAGCACCAAGGTCATGATCAAGGCCCGCAGCACCGGGGTATTCATTCCGGCAATAAAGCTGTACCCGAACAGGATAGGCAGGCTGACCATCAGGGTCAGGGTCGGCACATGGGTGCGGAGCAGCAACTGTTCAGAGCGTTTCAGGAGCCAACTGATAATCGCCCCGACCATAAGGGCGAGCAGCCCCATATGCAGACCAGATATGGCGAGCAGATGCATGGTGCCAGTGGCCTTAAACTGCTCCTGAATTTCCTCCGGCACCCCGGCCCTGCTGCCGACAAGCAGGGCCTGATAGGTTCCGGCGATAGGATGAGGAAGATTGTCTCTGAGAAAACGGGTCACCCGCTGTCGTACCCGTTCCGGTAAAAAATGCAGCGAATGCATCGTTCTATTACTACCTGCTTTTTCCTGATCCTTGAGAACGGTAACCCGCTCTCCGATCACCCAGCCACTGATAAAAATGTTCTTGGCAGCAAGATAGCCTTGGTAATCAAACACGCCCGGTGTCTTAAAATTGACTATCGGTCCGACCTTGGCCGGGATCATCAGAGTCATGCCCGGTTGCAGGGCATCCGCCCTTCCCTGCATGGATAAACGAACGCGCCCGTACACAGGTTGCCAGTTTGTCCGGTTATTATGCACGTTGTTGTGCAGCAAGACGTCCTCAGCTTGAATCTCAAATCGGGAGAGAATGACTTCCTGCCCGTCCCGCTGAAACACGCTTTCCTCAACCATAGTATCCAAAACACCCACCAGGGTGACGTGGTGAGTGACCTGGTGAGTGACTTGGTGGCGTCCTCGAAGTAAGGTCGCGATATGGCCGTTATCGCCGTTAGCCTGCGCTTGAAGAGTCTGCACTTGTTTGGCCTGATAGAGCAGGGCCAAATTACCGAGAAGAAAAAAGAGCGGCAAGATGAGCAGCAGGGAAAACGGAAAACTCGTTTTGCTCTTCAGGTACAAAAAAACAGCACTACCAGCCAAAACAAGCACAGCGCCTATAAGCAGGCGTTCGGTAAGAAAATCGGCAAAAACAAAGGGGGGAGAATCAGCAAAGACGATACCGAGGAGAAAGGCCAAGGTCGCCAGAAGGAAAATATTCCGATCACTCCAGCGCAGGCATTGACGAAGAGGACGTACGAGAAGTACAAGAAAAGCATGCAGGTGAGTGGGTCGGGCTGAACCTAAACCGTCATTGCCCGGCATGGCTTAGTGCTGCAAACCCAGCAGATCTTGCACGGCCTGTACATGTCGCTGCACACCACCGCGATGGCCTTCCACCAGTTCTTGCGCGGCCTGCCCCATCATGGCGCGAGCCTTTTTATCCGTAAGAAGAGCAACTAGGATGTCAGCGAAAGAATCCTTTGTAACCATTTTTCCTCCGCCACAGTCAAGCAGCTCATGGGCAATCTCGGAAAAATCCTCCATATGTGGCCCGAACAAAACCGGCACTCCGTGGATGGCCGGTTCAATGGGATTATGCCCGCCCTGGCTGACAAGGCTACCGCCGACAAAGGCAAACTCAGCCTGACTGTAACAGAGAGCTAGCTCGCCCAAAGTGTCCAGGATAAGGACTTGTCCCTTGAGTACCTGCCCCTTGTCCTCTCCGCAACTACGCCTCCCTGCTTCCAGGCCGAAACTGCCAGCCAAGTCAACAAGCTCCTGCCCCCGGTTGATGTCACGCGGTGCCAGAACAAGAAAGAGCTGTTCGGCAAGCTGCTTCGGAAGAGGCTTCGAGATATCCTCCCCAATATCCTGCCTTGCCAGCAATAGCAATTGGGCAAATGCGGCAAAAAGTATTTCCTCCTCGCCGGGATGGGTTGAACCGCAAACCCAAATCAAGGGTGTTTCTTCCCCAGCCAATTCGGGAAGAGCGCCTTTTTTTCCCTTTCTACCTGGCGGCTCCATATCATATTTCAGATTTCCCAAAGCAATGACCTTATCAGCAGGCACACCGAGCATGGTCATCTTGCGGCAATCCTCTGCTGTTTGCATGGACAGGAGATCGAACGAACGGAACATCGGCTGAAAAAAGAAGGCGAAACGTCGGTAGGCGACAAAAGATTTCTCGGAAATTCGACCGTTGACCAGCATGGTCGGGACACCTTGCTTCTGTAACAGGGAAAGCCAGTTCGGCCAAAAATCCGTCTCCACCTGAATAAATATATCCGGCTGGAATGCTGTTATATAACGCCGGACAGCAAAGCGGAGGTCAAAGGGGCTGGACAGGATACGCTGCACATAGGGTTGAAGCAGAATTTCAGCAGTTTTTTTGCCGCTGGACGTGGCAACCGTCAGGATGATAACAGCCTCGGCCATGTCTGCCCGCAGGGCTTTGATAAGGGGCACAGTCGAGGTCACTTCGCCAACGGAAAGGGCGTGTATCCAGATGACCGGGCTGTTTACTACTCCGGCAGTCTCAGCAGGATTACTTGGTATTTTTCCGAGGGTCAACCCCAGCCGCTCCAGGGTCCGTCCACGATATTTTGCCCGGCTCAGAACGACAAGCAGGAGTACAGGCAGGAGGAGGATCCCGAAGGTCATCAGCAAGATGTTATAGATCGCAAGGATCATAGGGAACCTGTGTTCGATATGAAAACAGCCCGGTGAGGCATTTTTTTTAAAATTACCAAAGCGTTTTTACATGGCTGTACTGCTGAATTTTTGCATCCTTGGTCAGAAGGATCGCATTTTCTTCCCGTGCAGTTGCAACAATTATTTGATCTCCGGGATCATTATGAAAAGGTTGGGGCAAACTCGTGGAGCGATAAGCGATTATCGGGGTGAGTTCAACCAAACGAAACTTCGGCATATCCAGAGCCTCTTTCAACCATTCTTCCGGGGAACAGGATATGCCGAGCTTCTTTTTTTCAAGTAATTTGCAGAATTCCCAAGGCGAGATCGCTGATAAAAGGAGTTCGCTGTATTTGTAATGCATGAGCTTTGAACTGACTGATTGCCATTGTTTTCATCGCGTTGCCTCCTCTGCTGTGCAGATGTCAAGGATGTCTTCTTGCTCTTGCAGTATAATATAGTCAGATGATATAGTCGCAGGATTTCTTCCAGTTCAATTCGTTTTTGGTGGTATTGGCTCAGGGCTGGTTCTTCGGCGATTTTCACACGCCGCTCTGGGCAGAATCTGCATTGCGCCTGTTTCCGTTACAAAGTACAGTGTGTTATATCTCATCTGAAAATTCCTGTTTTTCAGAATGTATCGACAACCGGGAGACCAACTATGCGAGCAGCTAATCCGATATACGACGTTGTTTTCAACGACAGCTACATCATCCAGATCCCCCGGCTCAGGGAAAAACGTCGCAACAAGCTGGAGGTTCTCCTCAGCATCTTTGACCAGAGCCAACAGACGCCCGACAGTCGGCATTTCCTGGACCTGGACGAGGCAGACTATCCAGAGGAGTTCCAGAGAGTAATCCGTCGCCTTGTCAAGGCTGGGGCTGAACAGGATGTCTGCGAGACAATGGATCTGGAGGATGATATTCTCGACGAGCTAGAGTCGCTGGAACGTACTGTGCTGCTACGGGAAAAGGCTCTTGAGGAGAACGCCAAAGCTCTCGCAGAAAAAGACGAAGCCTTGGCGGAA
>JBATKL010000581.1:0-7635 GCA_049669385.1 Candidatus Electrothrix sp.
GTGATGACCTGTTAGTTTCCACAGGGCAATCAAAAGAGCGACTTGAACAGGAGCTGCGTTTTCTGCTGGCTGTTAAGCTGTTTGAGCTGAAACGTCTTTCGTCGGGAAAAGCAGCGCAGTTATGCGGGATGGGAAAGCTGGACTTTATGGAGGAACTCGGACGGATGGGAATACCGGTTATTAACCTTGATGACGATCAGATTCGAGATGAGGTGCGGAATGCGTGATGTAGCGGCAGTCGCCGATAGCGGACCGTTGATCTTTCTTGCCCGGATTGATCTGCTTAATTTATTGCCGGAGCTGTTTTCCGAGGTTCTTATTCCGCCGGAAGTGCGGGACGAAGTCATCGTGCGAGGACGGAATCATCCTGGAGCTTATGCAGTCAGTCAGGCGAAGTGGCTTACTGTGCAGGCTCCTGATCCTCAATTAGTCAAGTCGTTGAGTATCCTTGTTGATGCGGGAGAAGCCGAAGCTCTTGCTTTGGCCCAGACCACAGAGGATTGCACGGTGCTGTTGGATGATTTACGTGCCAGAAAGGTTGCGCAACGGCTCGACATTCAGCAGATCGGTACGGTCGGCGTTGCTTCGGGCGAAAAAGCGAGGGCTGCTGGAGAGTATTAGGCCTCATATTGACGCCCTGATGGGAACCGGGACTATATTCGCAAAGAGTTGGTCGAGGCGGTTTTGAAGGAGGCCGGAGAGGCTGAGTAGTTTATGATCTGAGGCGGACCTGCGCCGGGAGGAGGATGCCTGGATACGGGGTGATCTTTTTGTTTTGAGCAAAAAGAGTGTATAATGCGAACAAGGCCGGACAGACATGAAATCTGTCCCCCCTCTATAATTTTTGAGGAAAGGAGGTAATATATGCTTCAAACAAAACTCTCCAGTAAGTTCCAAGTGTCCATACCCAAATCCATGCGCCATGATCTGGATCTCCAGGCCGGTCAGCAGTTTACTTTGGTGGCGCGAGGACGAATTATTGAAATGATTCCCCAGTTGTCGATCACGGAGGCCAGGGGTATGCTTTCCGATTGCGAGTATACAGATTCATCCGAATATCGTGACAGGATTAAAAGGAAATCGGAATGATTCTGATTGATACCTGCGGGTGGATAGAGTGGTTGACAGACGGTCAGCTAAGCAGGGAATACCAGCCCTGTTTCAGCAGAATTGAATCGATAATTGTGCCAACCTGCGTTCAGTTCGAGTTATATAAATGGGTCGTGAGGAAGAGAAATTTAGCGGCAGCTTTAGAAACGGTCGCTTTGACGGAACAGGCGGCTGTTGTTCCTCTTTCCACGGCGATTGCCTTGTCTGCTGCTGATTTTTCTGCGGAATATTCTCTCTCATTTGCCGACTCTATTATTTATGCCACAGCCCGATTCCACAGGGCGCAGTTGATTACCTCTGACAGCCATTTTCAAGAGTTGCCTGATGTGAAGTTTTTTAGAAAACAAGGGGAATCCAGATAACGAATTTCAAGGAACGCTCCTGCCGGGCAGCAGGGCAGGGCGTGAATACTCCTCCTTTCCTGCTGTTCTTCTTCTCTTTTTTTCGTTAAAAACCCTCACCTTCTTTAGTTCAATCTGTTAAGTAGTATTCACTGATTTTCTCGTACAGTGCTTTATTTCATCCTTTCTATACGAAACTACAGCACTGTAAGCTGACTGAAATATGGGCGTATTTCCCCACTTTTTTCATTTCAGCCGTACAAGCCAAGCTTCACCAGACTGTCTACTTCAATTTTTTCATTTGTGTCCAGCTGGATAAATTTATGGAACCAGTGCCTTGGTTTCTCATTGCTATGGTAATATGCCGATTAACCGGCTGCAAGGAATATCAGCCGGTCACAACGGCAATGCGTTGCTCAGCCCTGAGTCCACAAGGATTCAGGGCTTTTATTGTTTCGTTGCTCATCACATCATCCTCATCTCTGCTGTTGACAACAGTTGTTATCACCCCGTATCATAAAGCTGAATGAAAAAACTCTCGTTTCCACCCGTTGAATAAAGGAAAATACGATATGGAAGAAATACAGCTGGCCAGCCTTCAAAAAAATATTTACGGTATTATCGACTCGGTAATTCGTTCTCATCGGTCTGTACTTATAAGCGACAAAGGGAAGACTTTGGTTAAAATTACCCCGGCTTCGCAGTACGAATCAAGCTGAAATTTATCAACAGGAGTTGCTCCGTGAGATCAAAGCGATTCCACCGGAGTATGTTCCGAATCTGCTGAAGATTATTCGTCTCTTTCGAGAGACAGCCCTGTTCGGGAGAGTATCTCGCAATAAGACCGAACAAATAAAGGATAAATATCCGCTGCGGGGGCTTCCGTTTACATATGTCGATCCGACTGAACCGATAGCCGTTGACGACTGGGAGGTGCTGCAATGATCCTCCTTGTTGTTGACAACAGACAGCTTCGACCTTTATCATACGATGAATGAAACGAAACTAGATAGTAATCCGAGGTACTTGTTATGGATACGGTGAAAACAATCTCTGCTCAGGTGGAAAGACTGCCGCTGGACCTTCAGGAAGAAGTGCTGCATTTTGTCCGAAATCTTATTGTGCGGAACAGGCTTAAAGCAGGCGGAAAGGAATGCAGTCGCGATACTGAGAAGCCCTGCCGCAGCATTTTGGAACTGCGCGGTCTGGGCAAACACCTGTGGAAAGATACGTCGGTCAAAGAATACATCAATGCGGAGCGTGACGCATGGGATGGATAGATGAATTGCGCGGAAAACTCATTGCCTTGGATACGGCTCCGCTCATTTATTTTATTGAGGAGCATCCAGCATACTGCCCTGTTGTTGAGCCGTTCTTTGAGCAGCTCGACAAGGGGACAGTGCAGGTTGTGACTTCTGTCATCACTCTGACGGAGGTACTGGTAAAACCTTTGCGTGACGGTGATACTCGATTGGCAGAACAGTATAGGGCGAACGCATTAAAAATATCTTGTAATAATAGATAACTACAAATAGTGCTCAATGGTTCCCAGGGTTATCGTCACTCTATCGTATTTCATTAAATATGACCTGCAAAGCATATTATTTACAGAAATTCAGATTATAGTTTCATATTTCACTATATATATTGCATAAGTCATGCGTTCGCCCTGAGAACAGTATCGGGATATCCTGCTCAATATTGACGGGTTGACAACGGTGGAAGTTTCTGTTGCTATTGCTGAGAAGGCTGCCCGGCTGCGGAGTCAATATTCGCTGCGCACACCGGATGCGATTCAGATAGCAACGGCCCTGCACACAGGCGCATCGGCATTACTGACAAATGATATCCGCTGGCCTGCTTTGCCGGATGTACACATCCTGACCCTGGAGCAACTTGTTTGAGTTGAGGTTAATCGCTCTGATATAAAACAGAGGTAGCATCGCCGCAACGAGCTGGAAACACCTTGGAGGATGCGATGAAAGAGAGTGGAATAAAAGATAAAAAATCAGGGCGAATACAGCGCGAAACCGATACAGTTGCGGTGATGATTGGCCAATACTGTCGATCAAATCACGGCGACGGCAAGGAACTCTGTGCGGATTGCACCGAACTGCTGAACTACGCAGAGCGAAGTCTGAGGAATTGTCCTTTTCAGGAAGGCAAAACAACCTGCGGCAAGTGCAAGGTCCATTGCTATAAGCCGAGTATGCGAGAGAGGATTCGCGAGGTGATGCGGGTCATCGGCCCCCGTATGATTCTGACCAACCCAATCATGGCCTTGCGACATGCTGTGGACGGGCTGCGGAAGGAACCGGTGCAGAAGAAAACAGCGGGAAAATGATTTCGGTACGGGGCTGTACGGTGTAGGAGCAGGTCCCTGTGCCTGCCCGGTGGGATATTCAGGGCGAACACAGGGGTTGGGTGCAACTACTGCCGTTTCTTTCGGGCAAACATAGCCGCTTCCATACCTGCCACGCATCCTTCGCCCACAGCCTTCGCCATCTGGTACGGAGGGCCGACAATATCTCCGGCAGCATAGATACCGGCAATGTTGGTTTCCTGCTGACGATTGACGTTGATATACTTGAATCGCTCTGTGTCCAGCAGCACCCCGACCTGGGTAGCCAGCTCAAGGGCCCCCTTGGAGCCGAGCTCAATAAACACCCCGCCGACCTCGA
Source organism: Candidatus Electrothrix sp. (assembly GCA_049669385.1). Lineage (GTDB taxonomy): Bacteria > Desulfobacterota > Desulfobulbia > Desulfobulbales > Desulfobulbaceae > Electrothrix. Next base: position 4,133 of record JBATKL010000581.1, read on the forward strand.
TCTTCTTGCCGCTCTTCAAGAGGACTTTTTCCACCTTGCCTTGCCCGCTGATCTCCTGCACCCAATCGCCGCTGTGCAGTTCAACCGCGCTGGCATGGAGTTTGGTCAGCATGGCCTCGGAGCCTTGCAGCTCTTCCGCAACCAGATAAACCTTGGCGGCATAATCCAGCAGGGTCAGCGCACCGTCAATAGCTGCGCTCTGATTACCGACCACCATCACGGTGTCGCCCCGGTAGAAGTTGGCATCGCAATCAACGCAGTAGCTGACCCCCATCCCGCCAAGCTCTTTTTCGCCGGGCACGGAGAGCTTATTCTTGGAAACTCCCATTGCAAAAATGATGGTCCGGCTTGTGACTGCATCGCCGCTTTCCAGTTCCAGGGTGAAGAGTCCTTCCTCTGGCCCATCCCCTTCATTTTCTCCTTGGGCGATCTTCAGGACATCGTCAGGCCGCATTTCTGTGCCGAAACGCTCCAACTGGCTGATGCCAGCTTCCAGTAAGTCCTTGCCGTCTGTGACACCGCTGACGCAGGCGTAATTTTCCACATGCGCCCAATAGATGGCGCTATTTTCAGGCCGTCCCAGGAGCAGGACATGGGTTTTTTTTCGGGTTGCATGAATGGCCGCCTGGATACCTGCCGGGCCTGCGCCGATTATAACAACATCATAGATTGTATCCGACATGAAAACCTCCTCTTGTCGTTCTGGATGTTTTTTCTTTGTTTTTTTCGGTAAGATTTAACTCAGTGAAAAAAGATGGAAATAATTTGCTTGATTTTATTCTGGCTTATGTACACTATATTCAGTTCAGGGTCGACATAATTATCAGAACCCGTTATACTCTTTTTGTATTTTTATGAGACAAATAATGGGTAAAGTTGCTCTGATTTCACCCTCTTTATTTTCTGTAAAGCTTCGTATCTCCAATCTTTTTTAAGCGGTTACAAAGGTGGGGTTGGTTTTTTTATTGCGTTGTCCTAGAAAGACAGTAGGCTGGGTTGAACAGTATCACTGAGTACAGCTGAATGATCTAATCAGTAGGAGTTAATTTGTGAATCTTTCTGTGTTCAGCATGATGGCGCATGCCGGTTTGGTGGTAAAGCTGGTTATGCTTGTCCTGCTTATTTTTTCCGTGTTTTCTTGGTGGATTATTGTTTCCAAGTATATCCTGTTTTCCAGGGCTCGCTATGCATCGGAAGATTTTTTGGCGGACTTTTGGGAGTCCAAGACGTTGAATAATGCCTATGAGGCGGCGCAAAATTTTACGCTTAGTCCGGAGGCATCAGTCTTTGTTTCTGGTTTTAACGAGCTGCGCAAGCTCAGTGCCGCACGAAGCGAGCGGGCCAAGGCAGAGGCAGAGACCCTGCAAAGCAAACTGGCTTCTATGGACAATCTGAGCAGGGCTGTTCGCAAGGCCCAGCGGGTGGAAAGTGATCGACTGGAGCGCTCTCTTGCCTTTTTGGCCACAACAGGAAGTGCGACCCCCTTTATCGGTCTTTTCGGAACGGTGTGGGGTATTCTGACTTCATTTCAAGAAATCGGGGCGCACGGTTCAGCCTCTCTGGCTGTTGTTGCTCCGGGTATTGCCGAGGCCTTGGTCGCCACCGCAGCAGGATTGGCTGTGGCCATCCCGGCAGTTATTTTTTATAACTTTTATTCCAATAAATTGGCTGATTTTGAATCGGATATTGAGAATTTTTCTTTTGATTTTTTAAATCTGGTTGAACGTGATATGCTGTCAAGAGAATAGCAGGAGCTTATCCTGGATTCTTTCTGGTGCTGTTGATTGAGCTGAATTCATACATTTATTTGCCACTGATGAGTATTCTGATATTATGGGACCTTCTGGGGGGAGAGGCCGAAAAGGCCTGGTAGCAGAAATCAATGTAACCCCGCTTGTGGATGTCATGTTGGTGCTGCTGATTATCTTTATGGTGACAGCCCCGATGATGACCCAGGGGGTGGATGTTGATCTGCCGAAAACCACGTCCAGGGCCCTGCGCCAGCAGGAAGAGCCTATGGTGGTGGAGATAGACAAGGAAGGAAGAATTCACCTGGGAAAAACAGAGGTGCATCTGGCTCTTATGCGGCAGGAACTGGAAAAAATGCCGCAGGAGAAAAAGAAGGAACCGATCTATCTGCGAGCGGATGAAACGATTTCTTACGGACTGGTGGTTCAGGTGATGGCCCAGATAAAGCAGGCCGGTTTTGAAAAGCTGGGCATGGTGACCCAGCCGGATAACAAGGAGAACTAACAGGTTTTTCGATAAATAACCTTTTTTCGGTACAGGGCTGTAAGGGCGCATGCCGTGCCCCTACGGCATTGAAGAAACAGTGAAGAAGACAAAGAACGGCTTGTACATCGGTGATACTTGGGAGACATTCCTGGCGCAACGGGACCGGCTGCCGAACTGGAAGATTCCCTTGAGCATAGCGACTGTTCTTCATCTTGTTGTTTTTACGAGTGCGGCTGTTTTTCCCGATATCGGGAAAAAGTTTAAGCCGGATAATGTGATCACTATCGATCTCCTTTCGTTACCTTCGGATGGCCCAGCTGCGGTAGCCCCTCTAGCAGGAGAGCAGGTTGGACCCCGCAGTAAACAGCAGGTATCGGCCCCCCAGCAGCCAAAGACTGTTGCGACTGTCGAGAAAGTGGTCCCGGAAAAGGTGGGGGAAACGATAGAGCCACCTGCACCTGCACCTGAAGTTACAGAGATTGCAGAGCAGGTCCCGCTGCTTCCTGTTGTTGCACCGAGAAAAAACTTGAAAGTTGCGCCGAAAATTATCCCCAAACCGGTATCCCCTCCTGAGCCGGTTGCTCAGGTTGCCCAGGTCAAAACGGTTTCACTTCACCCTTTAAAACGAAAGAAAAAGCTTGCTGAAGATATTCGGTTGGCCGAGGTGAAGGAACAGGAAAAACGGGAAAAAAAGCAAGCACAACAAAAACTCCAGCAAGAGCAGGAGTGGCTTGCCACCTTGGAAAAAAAACGCCTTGTTGAAGAGCAGAAGAGAGAAAAGGCTGCTGAGCAGGAAAGAAAGCTGGTTATCCAAAAGAAAAAGCAGCTCGCCGCAGAAAAGAAAAAAAAGCAGGCTGAGCAGCAGCGCAGAAAGAAAGAAATTTCCGAAGCAGCGCGTTTGGCTCGGCAGGCGGAAAAGGCTGCGGAACAGGCTCAGCTTGAAGCTGCCCGAGCGAGAAATGAGTACGCTTCTGTGGCCCAGGCGGTTTCAGACCTCAATACTCCGTTGGTGTCCAACAATTCCAGTAATTCCGGTTTTTCTTCGGGCGGGTATAGTGAAAGGGATGGCGGATCAAGCGGGCGAGAAAGCGGTGGGTCCAGAGATTATGGGAGCGAGCGGGGCAATTCGGCTGTGCTGAATCAGTATTCAGCCTCGCTAAACGGTTGGATCAGCAGCCATTGGCAACTGCCTGAAGTTGTTGATGCAAAATCCAATCTCAGGACGACCGTGGCTCTGATTGTTCGTCGGGACGGCTCTCTCAAGGATA
>JBATKL010000582.1:0-1545 GCA_049669385.1 Candidatus Electrothrix sp.
TCATTAAAGCGCTTAAATGAACCAAGTAAACCAGGATTGAGAAAATGAAACAGGGTCCACAACTCGCCGAGATGATTTTCCACCGGTGTGCCAGTGGTGATCAGGCGGAATTCTGCCTTGAGCTGCATGGCCGCCTTGGACCGTTTGGTCTGCATATTCTTGATGGCCTGGTCCTCATCCAGAACCACGGTCTGCCAATCCACGCTGGTGAGCAGATCCGCCTCAAGGGGCAGAAGTCCGTAGCTGACAATCACCAGGTCAAAGGGCTGGAGATTTTCGATCATTTGCTCTCTGTCTCCAGTTCCGAACAGGTGTACGTTCAGGGTGGGCGCAAAACGCCGAGCTTCTTCCTGCCAGTTGGAGGTCACAGACAGGGGGGCAATAACCAGGGTCGGCCCCTGTGCAGCTCGGAGCAGGATTGCTGCCAAGGCCTGTACGGTTTTACCCAGCCCCATATCATCGGCAAGACAGCCGCCCACCCCCCAATGGGAGAGCTGGGCCAGCCAGTTGAAGCCCGCCTGCTGATAATCACGGAGGGATCCTTGCAAGGTACCAGGCACCTTCGGTCGAACAACTTCTTGCAACTGCTTGCAATGCTGTTTCCAGGCCCGATCCGTCTTGATCTGGCCAGCCTCATCGGTGAGATCTTCCAGAGCCAGGGCTGCAAGGGGGGCAAAGCGGACCCCTTTGCCGTGTTGTTCAGAAAAAGCAGCAAGTTCATCCAGCCGCTTTCGCAGGGCCTTGGTGATACTGAGGAAGGTGCCGTCGTCCAGCTGAATAAAGCGACCAGTGTCCTGGTTGAGCATGCTGAGCAGTTTTTGCAGATCCAGGGACAGTGTCTCATCAATCTCCAGCGAGCCAGTGGCCTTGAACCAGTCCCGTTCCTTTTTGATCTGGAGGGAAAAGGCTGAAGAAGGCGTTTCCTTGCGCACGGAAAACTTCTCCCCTTGGGGCCATTCCAAAACTAAGGCGTCATCGCAGTTTTTTAACTCCAAGAGCAATTCTAAGGCATATTCCGGGTCTTCGACCTGCCACTGATCATCCGTAGGGTTGATGCGAGTCAGGGTCGGGCAGGCCTTGGTGATAGCAGTGAGTTGTTTTTTCTCTTCTGCAAAATTACGTACAGTCTGGATTTTTTTACCCTCAATCTCGGTCAGAACATTTTTGCTGCCCCGACCGGCTCTGAAGCTGGATCCGTCAACACCGCAGGGTTTAACCAGAAATTCCACCTGGATTCCGTTATGGCAGGGAAGGATATGGGCATGGGGACGGGAATCGGCCTCACGGGTTTCTGCCTCAGTTGTTCCGTCAAGATCAGAGAGCACCGTGACGACAGAAGAGAGGGATTCCACCACCTTCCTGGCTTTTTTCTCCCCGGATTTAGGGATGGTCATGCCCTTGCCAAGAAAGCTGGCAATCTCCCCATGTTTTGCAGTAAAACGATAGAGCTTGAAGCGAGTCGGGGTATCTCTGATCACCTTGATTTCATCATCGTCATCCGCCGGGGGCAGGGGGGTGAGACACATCCGTAGCTGTCCGTTTTCC
>JBATKL010000583.1:0-1882 GCA_049669385.1 Candidatus Electrothrix sp.
TATACATTTGAGCTGCTCTGAGGTATAAGCCCCTGTCCGAGTAATCTATACCGGCAAATAAGGCCAGCAGAGCAGCGGTACTGGTGGAGAGGGGGCGTACAAGCGCCGCCTTCTCTGGCGGAGAAAGAACAATCTGCATATGTTCCAGGATGCTGAATAAGACCTTCTTTTCCAGCTTGGCGATTTCATCACGGCTTTCTCATAAAAAAAAGCATTGACAGTTCAAGGTAATACGGAGATTATTAGGCACTTTTTTTAATCCTACATAAGGAGAATAACTGTGAATGACGAACTGTCATGTGAAAATAAACAGATTGTAAATTTCGTGGAAGCTATGAGCATGATGCCGGATCACCGTGACAATCGGGGTAAAAAAAAGATCTGATTCCGGCTGTTATAATCGCCGGATTTGTTTCGGCTACTCTAGTCGGTCGCTCAACCGTATCAGGTATTAATAGATTTATACAAAACCGAATCAGCTGGTTGCGAAAAGTGACCGGATATGAAAACGCCGAGCTCATTTCGCGTGCTCACCTGCCGCGTTTTCTGAATCGGTTGGACTGGGACACGTTGAATGATCTGATTGAACAGCATTTCGGGGTATGTATAGAACGTGATGAAAACAAAGAGTGGGTGGCGATTGACGGTAAAGTTTTGAGAGGGACGGTAAAAGGCGGTGATAAACAGTCGGTTGTTCTTTCCGTGACTCATGACAGCAGAAAAGTTATAGCGCAAGCCCGACAGAAAGGAAACAAATCCAGTGAAATTCCCGTGGTGCGGAATTTGCTGAAAAGCTCAGGGCTGGAAAGGCAAAAGGTCACCTTGGATGCGCATCATCTCAACCCCTTAACAACATCTCAGATTCATCAAGCTGGAGGGCTTTATCTTATCCAAATTAAAGAAAATCAACCGATTCTTTTAGATAAATGCCGCTCCTTGGAGACTACGGGAGAATTAATCGCCGAAAATGTTGATCATGATAAAGCAAACGGTCGCATGACTGTCCGGCATTCCAGTCTTTTTTCAATGAAGTCATTAAGCCTTGATAAGCGTTGGCATGACAGCAGCATAAAGTCGTTAACAGTGGTGAAGCGTGAAACATTCGAGGCTCAGACGCAGAAAACGACTTTTGAAACATCGTATTATATCAGTAATATTAGAATTGTTCAAAATTGCGCACAGCAGACGATTAATGAAACAGCGCGGGCGATTCGCGGACATTGGGGTGTGGAGGCTGACAACTATATTCGGGATAAAACTTTTAATGAGGACAATGTCAAAACTAAATACGGAAATCAGGCTCAAATTATGGGAAGACTGCGAGGCCTGGCAATGGGGTTAATTCGAAAGACCAAAACGAAAAATTTTCAGGCAGTGATAGATAAATTTGTTGACTGCCCGGATAGCTTGGTATCTATGCTGAAGAGCGTAAATTTTTTATGAGAAAGCCGTGACTATCTCACCCCGCTATTGCCAGCACGTTACTGCTAAAGGAAGGCCAAATCCCAGCCACAAGCATAATTGCTGTCAGTACAAAGATACTCACCTTTTGTATTCCATCCATAACAATGGGTGCGGTCTCACCGGCAGGTTGAACAATATAGGCCTCTTTCACCAGCAGAAGATAATAATAAAGGGAAATAGTTGAATTCAGGGCCGCAAAAACGATCATGAAATAATAGCCCTGTTCTGCTGCTGAGGCGAACAGAAAGAATTTTCCCATAAAGCCAGCCAGCGGCGGAATGCCCGCCAAAGAAAAGGCACTCAGCATCAGGATAGCTGCCAGCATGGGATTGCTTTTCCCCAGCCCTTGCAGCCCGCTGCGATTTTCCTCGCCGTTGCGCCCGATGATGGAAATAATAAAGAAAACAGCATAGTTGCC
>JBATKL010000584.1:0-2103 GCA_049669385.1 Candidatus Electrothrix sp.
CTGATATGTTGAGTCGAGAATTAGAGTTGGCCTTGATAAAGGCTATAAAAGAGGCTAAGGCAAAAAAACACGAGTATGTGACTGTTGAGCACATGCTGTGGGGACTTTTGCATGATGATCTTGCCGCCCATATTATCAATAAATGCGGCGGTAATAATAATTCAATCAGGGAGCGTTTACAGGATTTTCTTGCCGGGGGTGTACCCTTACTGGGTGCGGGCAAGAACGAACCCTCGCAGACGGTCGCCTTTAATCGGGTGTTGCAGCGAGCGGTCAATCATGTGCAGAGCTGCGGCAAAAAAGAGGTGGACACCGGGGACGTGCTGGTTTCTATCTTTGCGGAACCGGATTCCCACGCGGTGTATTTTCTTGGGAGCGAGGGCGTCGGCAGATTAGAGGTTGTCGAGTATATTTCTCATAATATTCCGGAAAATATACAAAAAGAGCCCGCGCCCAAACCGGGGGCGCCAGCTTCGGATACGAAGCAACAAAAAGGCAAGGAAGACGTTCTGGAACAGTTTACTGTTAATTTCGCTGAATTGGCGAAACAGGATAATATTGATCCTTTGATTGGTCGTGCCCGTGAACTTGAACGGATGATGCAGGTTCTCTGTCGTCGTCGAAAAAATAACCCCCTGCTGGTCGGTGAGCCTGGGGTAGGAAAAACCGCTATCGCCGAAGGGTTGGCCCTTCGTATTTATGAGGACGGCATTGCCCGGAAAGAAGAAATACCTGACCCGGAGAAATTGGTACCGGATCTCCTCCGTGACACGACGATCTACATGTTGGATATGGGCGCTCTTGTTGCAGGTACCAAGTATCGAGGGGATTTTGAGAAACGGCTGAAGGCGGTGGTAGCGGCTGTGGAGCAGAAAGATAATGCCATTCTCTTTATCGACGAGATGCATACCATTGTCGGAGCCGGTGCCACCAGCGGAGGGTCCATGGATGCCTCAAACCTACTGAAGCCCTCTTTACAGGCCGGAACAATTCGCTGTATAGGCTCAACGACCTATGAAGAGCATAAGAATTATATTGAAAAGGACAGAGCTCTGTCCCGTCGATTTCAGAAGATTGATATTGAGGAACCCTCTGTTGAGGACACCTGCGAGATCCTCAAAGGATTACAGTCTCGCTATGAGGAGCATCATCAGCTGTCCTATTCACCCGAGGCTATCGCGACAACAGCGGAACTGGCTGAACGATACATCAACGACCGTTTTCTCCCGGATAAGGCCATTGATGTTATGGATGAGGTGGGAGCCTCCCTGCGGCTGGCCGGAAAAACCGGAGAGGTAGTGACCGTTGAGGACGTGGAGCGCATAGTTTCCAAAATGGCAAGGGTCCCTGTGGTTTCTGTGAATAACGATGAAACCGAAGGCTTACGCCAGCTGGAAAACGAGCTTAAAACAGTCATTTTCGGTCAGGATGAGGCTGTAGTCGAAGTGGTACAGGCAGTAAAGCGCTCCAAGGCTGGCCTGGGAAATCCCTTCTCCCCCACAGGGTGTTTTCTCTTTGCCGGGCCTACTGGCGTAGGGAAAACCGAGGTAGCCAGGCAGCTGGCACAGGCAATGTCGGTTCATTTTGAGCGCTTTGATATGAGCGAGTATATGGAGAAACATGCTGTTGCCCGCCTTATCGGTGCCCCTCCCGGCTATATCGGCTTTGAACAGGGAGGCCTGTTAACTGATGCCATTCGTAAGCATCCGCATACGGTGTTGTTACTGGATGAAATCGAAAAGGCCCATCCTGATGTCTTTTCCATTCTCCTCCAGGTGATGGATCACTCGACTTTGACAGATAACAGTGGTCGGCGGGCTGATTTCCGTAATGTCATCCTTATCATGACCACCAATGCCGGTGCTCGGGAGATGACTGAACGGACCATCGGTTTCATCGGCGATTCAAAAGGAAAGGAGCAGAAGGCCCTCAAGAACCTCTTTACCCCGGAATTCAGAAACAGGCTCGACAGTGCAATTACCTTTCATGCCTTGGAAATGGGTGCTGTTGAACGGATTGTCGACAAGATGGTGATTGAACTCCAGAGGCAGCTTGCTGATAAAAATGTAGTCATTTCTTTGACTGCTGCTGCGAGGCGCGGGT
>JBATKL010000585.1:0-3798 GCA_049669385.1 Candidatus Electrothrix sp.
AAGAGTTTGGCACCCTTTTGGTTCCGGCTTTGCCGGGTTAGGGTTTTACCAAAAAAACGAGTTCGATTTTTTACCGCCTTCTAAGAAAATGAAAAATGAGAAAACTCGCTTAATGTACTTTGACTTAATGTTGTTTAAAGAGCAAGAGTAACCAAATTAATTAGGGACAGACCACGTTTTCCTCTGTGATATAGGTATGTGTACTTTTTATTGACTTTTTCAATTCAACATGTATCTTTGGAAAATGGAATCGCTAGTGTTTAATCGTGTCCCTGATTTACACTTTTTCGCCCCAGGCAGGTTGGATGATACGGGCTTTAGTCATGAGTACAGGAGTAGAGATCCTTCGTTCTCTACAGGTATATCATCGGCAGAAGGAAAGACAACATACCCCACATGATAAAAACAAGGGGTATCCCAACCTTAAGAAATTCGGAAAAGGTATATTCTCCCGCGTTCATAACAAGCAGGTTGGTTTTATAGGCCATCGGGGTGGCATAGCTCATGTTTGCGCCAAAAAGCACGGCAAGGACAAAAGGTTCAGGTGGCTGCCCCATCTGGCTGGCAATGGAGATTGCTATAGGGGTACCGATGACTGCTGCCGCATTATTGGAAATAATATTGGTAAATATTGCCATCATGAACATGAGCCCGCTAATGACCACAGCTGGTGAGGCATTGCCTGCCAAGGTTGTAAAAAGAGAGCCGAGATATTCTGCACCTCCTGTTTTCAGCATGGCATTTCCTAAGGCCAAACTGGCCACGACAATGAGAATTACCTGAGCATTCAACGCCCGGGTTGCATCGCGCCAACTCAAACAGCCGGAAAAGATCATCACTAGGGTACCCAGAGAAGCACTGAGCGCAATGGGCAATACTCCCAAAGCGGCAGTCAAAATGATGCCTATCATTATGCTCAAAGCAAGTGGCGCTTTCTTGGAAAAAGGCAGGTCAACAGTGGCATCAAGGACAAGTAATCCCGGACGTTTTCTGAGTTCTGAAATTTGCTCGCGAGGTCCCTGGACCAGCAAAATATCACCGACCATTAGGGGGATATTTCCTATATTATCGTGAATTTTCTTGAGTTTCCTGCCGGTGCGATGGAGTGCCAGGGTAACGAGTCCATACTGCTCAGCAAATCGATAATTACTGAGTGACCTACCGCTCAGTCGGGCACCTTCTATAATAACAACCTCTGCCAGCTGCTGGTCAGCAGCCTGCAAGGGATGCTCATCATCAACAGGAATATCCTCCGCATCAGCAGGGTACAAGGTCCCCTTGAGTACCTTTTCATATTCTTTGAGACGGACTGGAGTATCCTTCATCACAAGGTGATCTCCGGCCTGCACAATAAGATCCGGGTGGGTGAACAGCTTTTCTTTGCCACGCTCGATAGCTGTGACCTTCATCTTACCATCAGTGAGTTCCTGGACCTGGCCCAAGGTGCTGCCCACTATTGGGCTTTCTTTCAAGAGTGCTAAATGGGCTGCAAAAATTCTTGGAGTGTTGTCTGTCAAGGTCAAATCGCGCTTGGTGAGTAAGCGGGGGGCAATAAGCCACAGATAGACAATTCCTACACTTCCGGCCAGGATCGCAGGTAGGAGAAAATCAAACATATCAAATCTTTTCATCCCCATATCCGCTGCCACGGAAACCACCAGCAGGTTTGTTGAGGTGCCGATGGTTGTGCAGGTTCCCCCTAATAGGGTGGAGAATCCCATGGGCATCAAGATGGGTGAAGCTGAGGTCTGGGTTCTTAAGGAAACACTGATCAAAACAGGAAGTAACAGGACCACCACGGGAACATTATTGATAAATGCGCTAACACAGGCTCCCAACAACAGGGTGAGGAGCAGAGACATGGCAGGGGAAATTTTCCAGAGTTTGCCCAGCGCCCGGCCTAGAGGTTCCAGACCACCTGTCCGCAGAATGCCCTGCCCGGCAATCATGAGAGCACAGACAGCAACAAGGGCCTCGTTGCCAAAACCGGCAAAGAAGTCTATTGCATGCAATGTTGTGTTGCCGACCGTGTAAGGAAAAATTTCAAAGACCACACTAAGGGCGACAAGAAGAAATAAACTTGATGATTCCAGGGGGATTTTTTCGCGACTGAGCAAAAAAAGCGCAACCAGGGTCAGGGCCAGAACAAAAACAGCATGCGGGTTTGGGGGCAAGGGAAGGTTCATATATCAATCCGTTTTTTTTCAATATATATATTACTACCTCTTATGTTTCTATAAACGGGCCGCTCAATTGTCAAGGAGATTTCTGGCTGTTCCCTTTTTAAAGTTAATTTAATGAGATCAATGGGGTCAGACTCGATTGATTCCTGACGAACGCAACAGCCAATCGGCACCCCAATGTCTTGATGCCCCTGCTGACTGGGGAAAACCTCGGAGAGTCTTGGGATCAATGGGGTCGGACTCGATTGATCCCAGAATTAGAATTGTTGCAAAAATACCATCCGGCTCCTTTGTTTCCCGTCTTCACACAACAGCCAGTCGCCACCCCCAATGCCTTGCTCCCCTTGCTGACTGGAAAAAATCTCGGATTACCCTCTCCGTCAAGAGCCTTATACATGCTCTCACGATTCAGCCCGGCCTTTCCGGCTACTTCGTACCTTGCATCATGCAGATAAATTTGACAGCATAACAGCAGAGAATAGGATGTGGTATGCGGCCCAGACTGTCAATCAGCTACAAAAATACTCCCTTGCCTGCGTGTTGCATATGTGCTACAATAAAGCTACTATGAAAACTGCGACTATACATGCTCGAATCGAGCCGGACACCAAAGAAAAAGCCGAACAGGTTCTTCGACGCTTAGGGATAACACCCACCGAGGCCATACGGATATTCTACCGTCAAATCTGTCTCGGCAACGGACTGCCTTTCCCCGTTGAAATCCCCAACAAATGCACTGCCGAAACCTTGGAGAAAAGTCAGCAGGGCGAAGAAGTGGAAGAATTTGACAGCCTTGAAGAAATGTTTGACACTTGGCCGTCATGAAACAGGTCTCTCAGACACGGCAGTTTGCAAGAGATCTGAAACGGGTTACCAAGCGGGGAAAGAATCTGGACAAACTCAAACGGATTGTCAGTCTCCTTGCAAAGGAGGAACCGCTTGAGCCGAGGCATAGGGATCATGCCCTAACCGGAAATTGGAAGCATTCCCGTGACTGCCATATCGAGCCGGATTGGCTTCTGATTTATACAGTCGACGACGAGCTCTTGCGACTGGAAAGAACAGGTACGCACAGCGACCTGTTTAAGAAATAGCTTCCAAGCTAACTCAAAGCATCATCCACGGATTCAGTATTGCCTGATGACTCGGGGAAAAATCCCCTTCATTGCGTGTCACGACAGTCATCTGATACGCTGATGCCGTGGCGGCAATGTACCCGTCAATAATCGACATACTCTGTCCTGAATCCTCCGCCCGCGCCTGCATAATCCCCCATGCTTCAGCCACAGCACGATCAACAGGAAGAATACTGTCACTGTAGTCCGCCAGCAGCGTCTCAAGCCACATCATCAAGTGGCTTTTCTTTTTTGACTCAGGTAGCCGCGTAATACCTCGTTTCAACTCCCCTATGCTGAGGGAACTCAGAAACAGGCGGTCCGCAGGAGTCCGGGCAAGCCAGTCAGTCACAGCAGTATTTGGTCGAGGTTTGACCAGCTCGGAGATCACGCATGTGTTTAATCGCGCCCCAGGCAGGTTGGATGATGCGGGCTTTAGTCATGAGTACAGGAGTAGAGATCCTTCGTTCTCTACAGGTATATCATCGGCAGAAGGAAAG
>JBATKL010000586.1:0-2064 GCA_049669385.1 Candidatus Electrothrix sp.
ATCTTGCCTTGAATATCTACAAGCGTGGTTTTTTCAGGGTTCCCATCTTCAGCCTCTTTGATCTTCCGTATCCACGGATCAATGGCAATGCGGGTGGTGGGGGTGAACTGATCTGGATTGTCACCAGCCAGTCGTTTAACCAGCCCCAGCACATCCAGCTGCTCACCGTCACCCATGCGCAGTCTGCGCCGAGCGTTTTTGCTCAACTCTTTGGGCAATACGGTTTCCCGCCGTCCGTCCAGGGAGGACTTTGGCAGACCGTACAACCCTTTTTCATTTGGTGCTTTTGCAGGTTGAAGGAAATCACGGCTGTTTTTGCGGGCGGAATTCAGCCGACTGAGGCGTTCCCAGGCATCCGGGTACTTCCCGTCGTTGATGCGGACAGCGGTGCCGTAGAGTTCAAGGAGATTTTCGCGCTTGGTTTGTATGTCCCAGATGTCATCACGTAAACCTATAGCTGCTTTTTTCTTGGCCTGCGTAATGAATATGTCCAGTTGATCCTGAGCAGCTTGCTTTCCGGCATTGATAATGTCTTCTACCGTTTTTTTGTCCCCCTGCACCTCAGCCACAATCCGGTTGGCGACATTGAGCGATGAATCCGGTTCAAGTTCGTTGCTGTGTTTCTCCACAGCTGGAAAAATAAGCTCTGCGGCATCGTATGTGTTCATTTTACGTGCAGCTTCTCTGCTCACCTCCGAAAGCATGTGGGAGCCAAACCAAAGATCGCGGGTGCGGAGTGCGGCGGAGATGAAGTCCTGGACCGGGCCGACGGAGAGGCTGATGAGCCAGCGGTCCTGGTCGCTCATTACGCTCCTCCTGTGGCGAAGAAGTTCATGAAGGCGGTGAGGGCGTCTGTGCCATCATATTCCTGGATTGGGGCGACTAGCTCAGCTTGAGTGCGATCGCACCATTCATCAGGCTCGAAAATCCAATCAGCACTATTGTCCTGATACTGTAGGGTTAATTGCAAATCACAGAGATGACAGTACGGCATCAGTAAAGCAGTTGGTTGATATTTTCCATCCTCAGTGGCAACTGGTTTAAGGATAAGCGGGCTGGCAAAACGTTCATAAGGTTGCTTACCCTTTTTCTTTGGAAGTAATTTCGTTTCGCGAGGCTTTTTCCCATCACTCATAAACGGAAATGCAAGAGGCATTCCGAACAGAGCTCGTGGAAAGATTATAGGTGCAGTTGGCGGTGGCGGATGCCTTCCATTTTCGCCAGTTTTTTTTCGTATCGCGTTTGCCTCGGGCCAGTTACTGATGCTTGGGCCTGTACTATCTTTGAACTTTCTATATCTTGCATCAGACTTTTTCCTTCGACCGACACCTACCCATTCCATTTCTCCGCGTTGCCTTTTTGGGTATAACTGTCGAAATTCTTGAAGAAGCTGAATGCTGGTTTTCCATGCTTCAAAAGAATCGTTTTGTGGAGTCAAGCATTCTCTCTGGCACTGATGCTCTTCTATCTCATCATCGGAAACTGTTAATACGTTGCCGTGGTCACATGTAATTTTGATGGAGCCAACTCCCCGTCTTGTTCTTGCTCCAATCCCTCCAAAAGATGCCCACCATGATAATGCAGGCAGGATCTCTTTCATGATTTCTTCTGAGGCACATATTTTTAAATTAAAATTGACATGTTGAGTGATCAGTTTGCTTGCTGGTTTGTCATTTTGTTTGCGAGCGGCAAAAAGTGCATACTCTACTTGTTTGTATTTTTCAGGGCATCCTGTGGGATATTCTTGTGAGGTTACATCAGGAACATTTTTAACCCTGATCTTCACTTTACTGCTATAATCCTTGTCCGGCTCAGCCATTCCACCCCAAATATCCCGTTCAGCGTTGAATAAGTCTTCACCGGAAAGAGGAGCAACGCGACGATTTGTCGCCAAAAACCGCCACCAATACCGCAACTGCCCCCGAATAGCCGAAGCCCGGATCGGCATTTGCGTATCCGGCTCACCGGCCTTCACCCCACCGCCAAAGATCGGCGTGATGACCTCGATCTTGTAGGTGTGCTGCCATTTTTCTTTTTTCCGGTCTTTATCTCCTGCTTTCAGGC
>JBATKL010000587.1:0-5111 GCA_049669385.1 Candidatus Electrothrix sp.
GCTATTATGTGCAATATTTCAATCACACCTATCAGCGTACAGGGACATTATGGGAAGGCCGCTATAAAGCGACTCTTATCGACAGCGAACAATATGCCCTCACCTGTTATCGCTATATAGAAATGAACCCGGTACGGGCAGAGATGGTCAATCACCCCGCCGAGTACCCTTGGTCCAGTTATCGCATGAATGCTTTGGGAAAACATGATAATATGGTTACTCCCCACCCTCTTTACCAGGCCTTGGCAGAGACCCCGGAGAAACGAAGGGAAATGTACAGATCCTTCTTTGATCAGCAACTGGACGAGACTTCACTCAAAGAAATTCGGGAGGCGACCAATAAAGCATGGGTACTGGGAAGTGCTTATTTTAAGGAAAAGATAGAAGTAAGGATCAATCGTCAAATGACTCCTAAGCAGAAAGGCGGCGATAGAAAATCAGAGGAATATCGTCAAAAAATCAATCGAGTCTGACCCTATTGATTAATTTTAAAATAGAGGAAAAGTAAATGGAAACCAAGCAGGTACTCTTCAACGACTATAGTATGGGAGATATGACGCTTAAGAATCGTGTGGTCATGGCTCCCATGACCCGCAGCCGGGCAGATAACCCCGGCAACGTAGCGACTGATCTTATAGCTGAGTATTATGCCCAGAGAGCTTCGGCAGGCCTGATTATATCCGAGGGTTCGCAGATATCGAAGCGGGCAGTTGGGTACATCAACACGCCGGGTATCCATTCAGATGAGCAGGTGGAAGGATGGAAGAAAGTAACCGCTGCGGTTCATGCGAAGGGAGGAAAAATATTTATCCAGCTCTGGCATGTGGGCCGCATGTCCCATCCGGATTTTCACAAGGGAGAGCTGCCGCTGTCGGCATCTGCAATAAATCCGAACTCCAAATCCTACACTCCTCAGGGATTCAAAGATACTGTGACGCCCAAGGCCATGACGGTTGATGAGATAAAAGAGACTATCACTGATTACGGTCGAGCAGCAAAAAATGCCATGGCCGCAGGATTTGACGGTGTGGAGATCCACGCATCCAATGGCTATCTGCTTCATCAGTTTTTCAGCAGAACATCCAATGAGAGAACAGATGAATACGGCGGTTCAAGAGAAAATAGGGCGAAAATCCTCTTTGAGGTAATAGACGAAGTGAAGAAATATATGCCTGAAAATCGTATTGGCGTGAGACTCAACCCCTCACTTCACGATCTCTTCGGCATGACTCTTGATGAGGAAAGCATCCCCACTTTTGACTATATAGTCAAGAGGCTCAATGATTACGATCTGGCTTACCTGCACCTTTCAGAACCATTTACAGATGTGACCGAGGTACCCGGAGCAGAACCCAACATAGCCATGCATTACAGACCTATGTATAAAGGAACACTTATGATAAATACAGCCTTTACCAGGGAAACAGGTAATAAAGTTATTGATGATGGGCTGGCTGATCTTGTGGCCTATGGAAAACTTTTTATCTCAAATCCTGATCTTGTCGAGAGATTTAAGGCGGGGTCTGAAACAGCAGCGTGGAACGAGGATACCTTTTATACCACCGGACCCATGGGGTATACAGACTACCCTTTGCTTGAGCAGTCTTAATCTGATTCATCAGGGATGATTCCTGAGTTGCCATTATTTTATACGAATGCAGGTTTTATGAACACCGCCACATAACAAAACTTTTTCAGCGGACGCAAAAAGCTGCGCCGCTGAAAAGCGGCGTTACATATCTCCACTAATCCGCTACGCTCCTTCTGCTAGGCATCTTCTTCAGAGTGGCCATACCCTCGCGAATACTAAACCATTGACCAATCCAAGAGCACGATAATTCTATAAAGATGAAAAAAAAATTCCATATTCAAGAATCTTACAAGTAACAGACTGCATTGAAAAATAGATTCGACTTTTGAGTTCACGCGATTATAATAGTCTTATGACTTTTATTCAATTAATCAGGCAGGGCAAAATACCAGAGGGAACAGCATGAGTCCGCAGCGCTTACTTCTTCTTACCCTCCTTCTTTATATTGCCTGGCGATTACTGCGAAGCCTGATCCGTGATAAAATCATGCAGGAAGCAAAAAGCCAGATCCGAAAAAAATCCGAACAGGCTGAAAAAACAACTGTCCAGGACATCCTCGTCGAAGACCCGGTATGCCGGACCCTGATTCCTAAACATCAGGCAGTTCGTTTACGTCAGGACGGAAAAACCTATTATTTTTGCAGCGATTCCTGCTGCGATCAATTTACCGGCGAGCCGGGAGGAAAAGAATGAAGTTTTTTATAGATACGGCAAACATTGATGAAATCAACAAAGGGCTTGAACTGGGCATGGTCGACGGTGTCACCACCAATCCGTCACTCATTTCCAAAGAACAGCGCCCCTTTACGGATATCCTTGCCGATATCTGCGCATTGGTCGATGGCCCGATCAGCGCTGAAGTTATCAGTCTTGATGCTGACGGCATGGTGACCGAGGGTCGCGAACTCGCAGCAATTCATGAAAATATCGTTATCAAGGTTCCGATGACCGAAGAAGGTCTGAAAGCGGTCAAACGGCTGTCTGCGGAAAATATTAAAACCAATGTGACCTTGATCTTTTCCTCCACCCAGGCCTTGCTTGCCGCAAAAGCAGGAGCAACCTATGTCAGCCCTTTTGTCGGACGAATTGATGACCTTTCCCTAGACGGCATGGAGCTGGTTGGCGATATTATGACAATTTTTGCCAACTATTCCCTGCCCACCGAAGTAATCGTTGCTTCAGTCCGCAGCCCGCAACACGTTGCGCAATCAGCATTAATTGGGGCAGATATCGCCACGATTCCTTATAAGGTCATTGCCCAATTAGCCAAGCATCCGCTGACTGATATCGGTATGGAGCAATTTATGGCCGACTGGGAAAAACGACAACAATAACCGCATATTTTATCATGAGACTCTGTGCAAGCCGTTATTTATTTGCTGCAACCTGTTTGATTTTTCTTTTCAAGCATGGTGCGGTATCTGGAGAAGAAATTTACAGATATATAGATAAATATGGCGTTGCCCATTACACCAATGCTCCCACTGATCGCTATAAAGCAATTTCCCTCTCTCCTCTGTCGACACCGCAGCAGGAGGGAATATCTTTTCGAACACCGACGGTACGTAGCAAAAATCGAAAGGCGCTGAAACTGCGCAGTGGGGAACGTTGGAAGTATACCGACAACTCCCGGTTTGACAAGCATATCCGGCATGCGGCCCGAGCCCATAAGGTGGACCCTATGTTGATTAAAGCGATTATTAAGGCAGAATCCAACTTTAATTGCAATGCTGTCTCACCAAAGGGTGCGCAGGGCCTGATGCAGTTGATGCCAGCCACGGCAAAAGATCTTGAGGTGAAAGACCCCTTTAATCCTCGGGAAAATATCTACGGCGGGACTAAATATATAAAATGGCTCCTGAAGCGTTTTGATGGTGATATACGACTGAGCTTGGCCGCCTATAATGCTGGACCGGCACGGATTAAGAAAAAAAAGATCCCGCGCATCCCAGAGACAATCGCCTATGTCGGCAAAGTTCTTCGTCAATACAAGGCCTATAAAAAAGGGCGGAAACGGCCATGGGTAACGCAACCCACGGTGGCAATGACCACCAGTATTCGTGTTCGAGACATGGTAACCGTTAACTAATAATTAACAAAACAAATACGAGAAACCTTTATCTCGTATTATAAGTGCTTACTGAACGCGCATTCCGAACGGCTGTCCCTCTTTTCCGGGGATTGAAAAAAATTCCTTTCCTCATTTTCAAAGCACGCTGCAAGCAACATAGGGTATTATCCCTGAAGCTGAGCTATAGAATTTTCATGCAACACCACCTGCCAAACCTGATAACAGCTTCCCGTCTTCTGCTCACTGCATTTCTGGCAATTCTTCTCATGTTTGAGCAGAATACCGGCATGGCCTTCCTGTGTTGCCTGCTGTTCACCATTGCTGCGGCCTCGGACTGGGTTGACGGCTATCTTGCCCGTCGTTTTGAAGCGGTAACCACCCTCGGCAAGCTCATGGACCCCTTGGCAGATAAAATGCTTGTGGCCACGGCTCTTATTATGCTTATACCCCTTGATCGTCTTCCAGCCTGGATTGCCTTGGTGATTCTCTCCCGCGAGATGATGGTCACTGGACTGCGTGGCCTTGCCTCTTCCTCCGGGATTGTGGTTTCCGCCAGCGGTCTGGGAAAGATCAAGTCCACCTTACAGTATATCGGCTTAGGCATACTGATCTTCCCCCTGGACCTCCTGCCTATCCCCTATCTGCACCACATAGGCCTTGCGGTGCTCTACGTTGCCTTGGTGCTGACTGTTTGGTCAGGACTTGATTATTTCTACAAATTACGTCAGGTTTTTCTTGTGGAAGAAAAGGAGCAGCTGTAGAAGTTCTTTTCCCCAGCTCTTTTCCTCAGCTCTTGTTCTCAGCTCAATCGCTCTCTGATTGCGCCCTTATACTGCTCCAAGGCCTGATTATACTGGTCGGCAAGTTCTGCCTCCATTTTTCCCAGCTCCTCATCGACCTTGGCTTCCAGAATCTGTTCAAGGTTCACACCGCCTGGTATACCTGCCTGTTGAGCCTGCTGGGCCATTATTTGCTCGTACTGCATACGAATTTGTTCTTCCAGCTGCTGATGAAGCTGTTCACGGTGCTGATTATACTGACCAAGGATGTTTTGCATTTCAGCACAGATACTCCCTACCTCGCCAGCATCGCCGCTGATTTCCCGAATCCCCTGAGCAGCCTTTTCGGTTCGCTCTTTGCCGATTTCATCGCGATGGAGGAAAATATTGCGTAGCAGGGTGTCCACCATGCCGCTGCGAATACGCATCTGCTTTTCCTCGGGCAGTTCTGCTAGGGCTGTCATCAGGCTCTCAACCTTTTCGTCCAGAAAATCCGCTGCCAGCTTCATTCCCTCTTTGCGTTGATCTTCCTCCTGTAATTCTTCATCGCTTGCCCTACCCATGCGGGCAGCCCGCTCCATGACCAAGTCCATCGTGGATTTTATTTCTGCCATTTCTTTTATAACCTCTTGGATAATGAAGTCTACGATACGCTGAAGCGCACCAGACA
>JBATKL010000588.1:0-1921 GCA_049669385.1 Candidatus Electrothrix sp.
GCCTGCTGCATTGCCCTGGCAGCTCTACGAATCGGCTTTTCCGCTGCGGGATTTTAAAGAGATTCCAGCAGGCTCCAAGCCGTCAGCTGCGCCGCCATCAAACCTGAACAATAACGCCCTTCTCCGAGGTGATGAGATAAACAGTCACCGGCAGGCCGGAACATTCCTCCGCGTATTGCTGTGCCTTATTACAGACTGCCCGGACCAAATCCTCCCTACCTTTTTTCTGCAAACGTTGCAAAATTTCCCGCGCTGTATTTGCGGTAGTCATACGAGCAACCCTGTCCTGATCCAGCCCTAACTCACCCAACAAACGGGCTGCCTGCTCCGTTTCCAACGCTCCGTTACGGACATGGGTCTGGGGAATACAGAGGGCGCATTTTAAAATCTTGGCCCACATACCGGCCAGATGTATTTTGCGGAACCCATGCCTGCTTGCCGCTTTCAGGGCATACTCTAAATAATCCCCCATCATCACTTGGGCCTCCTCCGGGAGAAGAAGCAGCTTTTGAGCAGCTGCCTCTGAGGTACGACCTGTGGAGAGAATGACCTGATCCAGCCCGACAGCCCGAGCCGCCTTCATGGAAGCATCAATGGTGTCAGTCCAAGCCTTGGCCGAGACAGGTCGGACAATCCCGGTGGTCCCAAGGATAGAGAGACCGCCGATAATCCCCAAGCGCCGATTCAGAGTTCTTTCAGCCAGTTCTTCACCCTTGCGCACAGAGATCGTCACAACAAGCCGCACCGGTTCAACCGAGGAATCTGTCACTTCGCTTATTGCTTCAGCCACAGCCTCCCGAATCATCTGCCGGGGCACCGGATTAATGGCCGGTTCCCCCACCGGAATGGACAGACCCGGCTTGGTCACGGTTCCTACACCAAAACCGGCTTTAATTTCTACAGAGTCTTCGCCCTCCCCTGCTGCGTTTCTGCTGACAACGGCAATGATTTCTGCCCCGTTGGTCACATCAGGATCATCTCCGGCATCCTTGATCACCGAGGCCCTTGCTGTCTCGCCCTCAAGGACACAAGAGTGCAAGAGGAAACTATGGCGCTCATCTCCTGGAAAAGGAATTTCCACCCGGTCTGGACATTGTCCTCTCAGTAAAACAAGGGTTGCAGCTTTAGCAGCCACAGCGGCGCAGGCACCGGTGGTGTAACCGGATCGGAGTTTACTCATTTTTTCGTTCGTATTTTCGAAGAGCCTTGCTGAATGCCGTGGTTAGGGTCTAATTGAAGCAGCTAATGGGAGACGATTGGGCACTGAGGAAGGCAGTGATTTTTCCACCGCCCCGAGCAGAGAAGCGGTTTGCGGCATTGACGATTGCATCCACACGGAGGCAAGCGATACCCTCGAAAATTCTGTCAGACCTCCTTGCATGTTTCAATCCTCGTGATGTCTGAACCGCAAACAAAGATCCCGTTTCCTTCCGGTGATGTGAGTTCAAAATACAACAATGCAACTGCTGCAAACTCACCATCTCCAAACATGAGGGTCTTCTTGTATTTATGATTCGTCAAAACATCACCGTTTTTCAAGTAAACGTTGACTGATTTCTTCTTCAAGCCTCGAAACGCTGTCTCTGGAGTGTTCTCGGGTTTGTCAAAATCGTCTGGATGGAGTCGTTTGTCTATCAATTTCCATAGAGTGAAAAATACTTTGAGGGTAATGATGCCAAGAACAACAGCGACTACTCCTATTATAAAAGGGCTTTCTATTTCCATTTAGTCATACCTTGTTTTCAAAACTAACGTTGATGGTCAGATAAAAAGTCAGGAAGTGTTTTTCTTCAAAAGCGCAGCAACCCCCTCCGCTGGCAGCGGCTTACTACAATAATACCCCTGCACCTCTTCACATCCCATCTTCCGGAGAAGCTCCAACTGTCCCTTGGTCTCAACCCCTTCCGCAACAACCTTCAGG
>JBATKL010000589.1:0-1669 GCA_049669385.1 Candidatus Electrothrix sp.
GTGATATCTTCAACTGAATAATGCACTGCCAACCAGACCGTAAGTTCTTCCGGTTCCGTCCAGACAACCCTGTGCTTTGTGTGTGCAGGGATATGGAGATAATCGCCTTTTCGTAAGGTCATCCGTCGATTATCCTCTGCAAAAAGGATGGTTCCAGCACCTTCCAGTACTAGCACCCACTCGTTTTCCTCCTGATCGTACCAGCCTGTTTCCGGTGAGGTATGCCCCTTGGAGACAATGCGCTCAATGCGGAGATTTCGGGCATTTCGGGCATTTCCCGCTTGGCCCGCTCGGAGCAGTTCGTCGAAAACTTCATGTTTCGAATCGGACGGCAAAGAGGAAAAAATATTATTCATCAGTCGATCACTTCGAGGGCAACCCGATAAGTTCCTCAATGATTCCTTTGGCCTTTTTTAACAGGATGAAAATTTCGTTAATATCATCTTTGGTCGCATCATAGGCCAGACTGGTTGCATAATCCTGTCCGTCCAGAACAACAAAAAACCACAATCGGCCCATCACGTAACAGCCGTAGACCGGTTTGTCGTCGTTATTCAATTTTTGCGCTGCCACCATTGTGACGAGGAGCTGACCCAAGGGATCACCCGATGCTTCATGCTCCCTCTTAAATTCATGGATAAAAAAGTACGGATGTTTCGGGTAACGCTTGCCGCTGGCAACAAAAAAATCAACCTTGCCGGATAAAATATCGCCCTCTATCTCCACGGAAATTTCCCGTTCGATGAAAGACTGATACAGTTCTTCATCAAAATTGACTGCGGCCAGCAGCGGAAAAATAAATTTACCCTTGAGTTCCCACTCATTCCAATCCCAGATATGATCTAACAATTTGGCACGGAATTCAGCGAGAAGATGCTCCTCTTCAGGTGTGAACGGTGCAGTTTCGGTTATATTCAGCCATCGACTCAGGAATTCACTCTGTTTACAGAACGTAAGGTTAAATGTTTCTTCAACCTCTGCTATGGTCCATTTCGAAAATGATTTCATTTTTCTTTCCGGTGTTGAGTATGCCCGCTCCGCTTGATCAATTTCTCAAATCATTACCTACTGCTTCTTTTTACTTTTCCTACTTCAGCACAAACCCATTATCAATCAACCGCACCCTACCGTTAATCTGCACAGCCAAGGCCAGTACCGTGTCTTTATTAACCTCAACAACCGGCTGAAGTGTGAATTGATCGACAAAACTTATATAATCCAGCTCAGTACCGGAAAAAGAAAGGATAAACCCTTGCAAAGCAGCTGTAAGTGCTTCCGTATCACGCTCGCCATCTCCGGCCATTGTCCGGGCCATTGCCAGAGCACGAGAAAGACTGAGCGCCGCTTCTCGCTCTGCTTCTTGCAGATAGGTATTGCGAGAACTCATGGCCAATCCGTCGTGCTCCCGAACAATGGGATGCCCGATGATTGCCACCCCAAGATTCAAGTCCTCGGTCATACGCCTGATCACAGCCAGTTGCTGAAAATCTTTTTCCCCGAACACAGCCAAGTCCGGACGAACAATATTGAACAGCTTGCTGACCACCGTAGCAACCCCCGCAAAATGACTAGGGCGGGAAGCCCCGCAGAGCTGGCCGGTCAGTTCTTTCCCTACAGTCACAGTGGTATTGCATCCTGCCGGATACATATCCTCCGGTTCCGGGGCAAA
>JBATKL010000590.1:0-2989 GCA_049669385.1 Candidatus Electrothrix sp.
TTTATGCTCCGCCGCTCTAATATCGGGCCGGTTAAGCAGCACGGCGGAAGGCAGGCCGGGGTCAATTTCCTTGAGCGCAGCCACAGAGCTCAGCTCCTTGGGCAGGAGTTTTTTCGGGACCGGAGCCCCGACCAGCAGGTTCAGGGCATTTAGGTCTTGGGCCACCCGCTGGCTGAAGCGAGGTACATCCCGCTTGGCGGACTCTACCTCGGTCTGGGCCCGCCGTAAATCAAGCTCATTAGCCAGCCCGTTTGCATAGCTCTTGTCAATCAGATCATACGAGTCCCGTTGGCTTTTCAGAGTAGCCTGAGCCAACCTCAAGTTTTCCTGATCCGCAGCCAGGGTTAAGTAGGCCTTGGCCACTTGGCCGATTAGAGCCAACTCCACGCTGTGACGGGCCTCCTCGGTGGCCAGGTACTCCTCCAGTGCCTGATCGGTCAGATTGCGAATACGACCAAAAAAGTCCAGCTCCCAAGAGGGGATCTCCGCCTTGAGGGTATATTTCTCCGTTGATCGCGGTTGGCCGGGTTGCACCAGATCAGCAGAAAACCGCTGTCTGTCCATACTTCCGCTGCCGTCAACAGACGGATAAATACCGGTGCGCTGAATCCCATACATAGCCTGGGCCCGTTCCACATTAAGAGCTGCTATCCGCAGATCGCGATTATTCTCCAAGGCCCTGGTGATGACCTTGCGCAGCTTGGCATCGGTGAAAAAATCCTGCCAGGGAATTCCAGCG
This sequence comes from Candidatus Electrothrix sp., assembly GCA_049669385.1. GTDB lineage: Bacteria > Desulfobacterota > Desulfobulbia > Desulfobulbales > Desulfobulbaceae > Electrothrix. The sequence continues at coordinate 740 of JBATKL010000590.1, forward strand.
ACCTTTTTAATTGCATCCTCCTGGAGCTCCTTGTAGGCATCTCCTTGGGGCCACTCTGCTGGCACAGGATCTTTCGGGTGAAGATACTCCGGGGCCAAGGTGCATCCGCTGGATAACAGCAGAGTAGCTAGGGCAGCTAAGGTCGCTAAGAATAATGTTTGTATTTTTCTCATGATGACGGCACCTCCGTGGGGCGGGAAACATCAAGCGGCTTTGCTTGTTCAGATGGCTTCTGCTTATCCTCTTTCGTACCAAAAATCTGGGAGACCAGGACAAAAAAGAGCGGGATAAAGATCAGGTCGATAAAGGTGGCGGACAACATACCACCACAGACCGCCGTGCCCAAGGCATTCATCGCGCCTGCGCCTGCGCCTCCGGCAAGAGCCAGCGGCAGCACCCCGAAGAAAAAGGCCAGCGAGGTCATTATAACCGGGCGAAACCGCGTCTTAACTGCATCCAGGGTGGCTTCGGTCAAACCCTGCCCTGCTCCCATCCGCTCCTTGATGAACTGAATAATGAGGATAGCGTTTTTGGTCGACAGACCCATAGTGGTCAAAAAGCCGATCTGAAAATAGACATCATTGGGCATCTCGCGTAACGAGGAAGCAACAATGGCCCCGAACACTCCCAGCGGCAGCATAAGCAAGTTCGCCAAGGGAATCGTCCAACTCTCATACAGGGCTGCCACGCAGAGAAAGATGACAAAGATAGAAAAAGCGTACAGCAACGGCCCCTGCTTGGTTGCCATCTTTTCCTGATAGGACAGACCGCTCCAGTCAAAGCCGACACCTTGAGGGAGTTTGGTGACCAATTCCTCCATTACTGCCATTGCCTCGCCCGTACTCCGACCAGGCGCTGGCTGGCCCTGGATATTCATAGAGGGGAAGGCGTTATAGCGTTCCAGCTTAGGTGCGCCCGTGCTCCAGCGACCGCTGGCAAAGGCGGAAAAGGGGACCATCTTACCGGCAGTGTTGCGCACATACAAGCGTTCCAGATCCTGGGGCAGTTTACGATACGGCGCATCAGCCTGGACATAGACCTTCTTGACCCGACCTGCCTGGATAAAGTCGTTGACGTAACTGCTGCCGAAAGCGGTGGACAACGTGCTATGGATGGAACCAAGCGGCACGCCCAGGGCCCCGGCCCGATCCCAGTTCACATCCACCCGATACTCCGGCGTATCCATCATGCCGTTGGGGCGCACGCCCATCAGGCGCGAATCCTGGGCTGCCATACCGAGCAGCTGGTTGCGGGCCGCAGTCAGGGCCTCATGGCCTACGCCGCCTCGGTCCTGGAGCTGAAAGTCAAAGCCATTGGCCATACCCAGCTCCAGCACTGGCGGCGGCGGAAAGGCAAAGATCTTGGCCTCCTTGATCTGCGAAAGTGCCCCCATAGCCCTACCGGCAATAGGCTTAACCTTGAGATCAGGCCGCTGCCGCACCTCCCAGTCCTTGAGCTTGACAAAGCTCATGGCCAGATTCTGGCCCTGACCACCGAAATTGCGCCCGGAGATGGTCATGACGTTTTTCACTGCCTCTGGCTCATTTTCGAGAAAATAATTCCGAACCTTGGTCACCACGGCTTCGGTCTGCTCCAGAGTGGAACCGGAAGGCAGCATAATCTGGACCAGAACCATGCCCTGATCTTCGTCCGGGATATAGGAGGTGGGCATCCGCTGGAAGAGAAAACCGACCAGGGCCAAAATCAACAGGTAAAAAACAAAAAAGATGAACTTAGCCCGGAGCGAGAAGGCAACAAAGCGGACATAGAGGTTACGGATTCCACCGAAGCACCATTCAAAGACCTTGAAAAAAGGACGCATAAAGAAGATGGCGTTCTCTGAAGGCTCGTGTCCGGCTTTTACCGGGCGCAGGAAAGAAGCGCAGAGCACCGGGGTCAGAATCAGGGCCACGACCACGGAAAACAACATGGCCGCGATCAGGGTGACGGAAAACTGGCGATACAGCACACCGGTAGAGCCAGGGAAAAAGGCCATAGGCCCGAAAACCGCTGAAAGCACCAGCCCAATACCGATCAAGGCACTGGTGATCTCATCCATGGACTTGGCTGTGGCTTCCTTGGGCGAGAGCCCCTCCTCACTCATGATGCGCTCCACGTTCTCCACCACCACGATGGCATCATCCACCAGCAGACCAATGGCCAGTACCATAGCGAACATGGTCAGCATATTGACCGAATAGCCGGCAAAGCCGAGTACGGCAAAGGTGCCGAGCAGAACCACGGGCACAG
>JBATKL010000591.1:0-3408 GCA_049669385.1 Candidatus Electrothrix sp.
GCCTGCTGCATTGCCCTGGCAGCTCTACGAATCGGCTTTTCCGCTGCGGGATTTTAAAGAGATTCCAGCAGGCTCCAAGCCGTCAGCTGCGCCGCCATCAAACCTGAACAATAACGCCCTTCTCCGAAGTGATAAGGCAAACCGTCACCGGCAGACCGGAACATTCCTCCGCGTATTGCTGTGCCTTTTTACAGACCGCCCGGACCAGATCCTCTCTACCTTTTTTCTGCAAACGCTGCAAAATTTCCCGGGCCGTATTTGCGGTGGTCATGCGAGCAACGCTGTCCTGATCGAGCCCCAACTCCCCCAATAAACGGGCTGCCTGCTCCATTTCCAAAGCCCCGTTGCGAACATGGGTCTGCGGGATACAGAGGGCGCATTTCAAAATCTTGGCCCACATTCCAGTCAGATGTATTTTACAAAACCCATGCCTGCTTGCCGCTTTCAGAGCATATTCCAAATAATCACCCATCATCACCTGGGCTTCCTCCGGAAGGAGCAGCAGCTTTTGCGCTGCGGCCTCTGAGGTACGACCTGTGGAGAGGATGACCTGATCCAGCCCGACAGCGCGAGCCACCTTCATGGAGGCATCAATGGTGTCGGTCCAGGCCTTGGCCGAAACCGGTCGGACAATCCCGGTGGTCCCAAGAATGGAAAGACCGCCGACAATCCCCAAGCGCCGATTCAGCGTCCTTTCTGCCAGTTCTTCACCGTTGCGCACAGAGATCGTAACAATAAGCCGCACCGGCTCAATCGAGGAATCTGTCACTTCGGTTATTGCTTCAGCCACAGCCTCCCGAATCATCTGCCGAGGTACCGGATTAATGGCCGGCTCGCCCACCGGAATGGACAGGCCCGGCTTGGTCACCGTTCCTACACCAAAACCGGCTTTAATTGCCACAGCGTGCTCGCCCTCCCCTGCTGTGTCTCGGCTGACAACGGCAATGATTTCTGCTCCGTTGGTCACGTCTGGATCATCACCGGCATCCTTGATCACCGAGGCCCTTGCTGTCTCGCCCTCAAGGACACAGGAGTGCAAGAGGAAACTATGGCGCTCATCTCCTGGAAAAGGGATTTCCACCCGGTCTGGACATTGCCCTCTCAGTAAAATAAGGGTTGCAGCTTTAGCCGCCACAGCGGCGCAGGCACCGGTGGTATAGCCGGATCGGAGTTTACTCATTTTTTCGTTCGTCTTTCCGAAGAACCTTGCTGAATGCCGATGTTGTCAAGTCCCTTGCTGTTTTGCTTGTCCGGGAACGCAATCACTATCTTTTTTCGAGCAATTCATTTAGTTGCATTGCTGGAGATTTTAATATCTCCATCTCTTTAGGCACTGGAAGAGCATCAAATAAACCGCAATTATTATTTGTTTGTATTAAAATAGATTTTTTTGATTTTTTTGCCTTCATAGCTTTAGCAAGAGAAGAAGCTGCATCATTTATAGACTCATTATTTCTTTGCACCCTGACCAATATTGGAGCGCCTTCATATTGCTCTACTAAAATAGCGTCTATACCTTTGTTCCTATGCACTGGATTGAACGCTATACCGCTTAACAAACTTAATGCCGCCTTGTCTGCATTAACATAGGATTCCCTGCCATTTTTAAGTACATTCGATTCAGTCTTAACGGGGTTCGATATTCGACTTTTTGATAATTCAACCGCCTCTTTTGATTTGTCTATTCCAATATAATTTCTCCCGAGTCTACTGGCCGCAACGCAGGTGGTTCCGCTCCCGCAAAAAGGATCAAGCACGGTATCTCCTTGACTGGTCACAAGCTGCACTATTCTCTCTAACAGAATCAAAGGCTTTTGCGTGGGATACCCGACCCGCTCCTTGGCTTTTGGATTTAAGTATGGAATATCCCATACATCACTAAGCGGAACTCCTTTTTTCTTATCTCCATGCTTAAAGCTTCCATCGCTATCTTTAGCATAAACTGATTTATTATGTTCATCACGAGTTCTCAGCTGAAGTATTTGATCCACATTAGTGGTTTCAGAATATGAGGTGTATATAGTGTTAAACTTAAACTCTTTACTCTTTGAATAAAAATAGATATTTTGGTGGTTAGGCAACAAACCTTTCTTTGCGTTTGACCACCTCTTGTAGCTCCATATTATTTCAGATTGGAAATTTTTCTTGCCAAAAATATTATCCAGAATTGCACGATCGATATGCTCACCACTCTTATCGCAATGGACAAATATTGAACCATCGTCCTTGAGTAGATTTCTCATGATTTCTATTCGTTCTTTGAGGAATTCTGCATAACCTTTATCGCTCCCCCAAATATCATCAAAGCTAAACTCCTTGTCTCGCTCCCTATTCGTTAATTTGTGTTTTTTTTCGGTGAAAAATGGAGGATCAAGATATATGAGATCAATTGAGGTATCCTCAATTAATCTCATTATTTCTAAACAGTCTCCCTCAACAATTTTATTTATCATTCGCATCTTTTTTATTTCTGGAATCGGCAATTTCTGTGAGTATTTCTTTCAAATTGTAACCACTTATTTCCTTTAAATAATCCCAAGCCTCGTCTCCAGCATAGTATTCCCCATTAACACCACTGTAGATAGTTTTTAAAGTTTCTTGAATTCGTATAGCTTGCTCACGTTGAGGGTAAAAAAACATTATTCTTATGGGACGGTAACCGTGGCTTTGAATCACTTTTACTCTAGTATGTTCTTTGGTTATATGATCACCGTCAGTTGTGGCATCACGCCATTTTATTTCAACAGCATCATTATCGTTTAAAAAATCAATTTCAAATGTTTTAGGCTTACTTCCTTGCGTATTTTCTACAAGCACTTTACCGCCATTACTATTTGCAAAAAATAAGCACATTGAGGCAGCTTCTTCCAAAAAAGATCCTGCATATTTATACAGAAATCGGCCCGTATTTTGGTATTCGTCAATTAGAAATCCTTCTTCATAGGAAATTCCAAGTACTCTGTAGATGAGATAATGAGAATTATCATCTTTTTTCATCTCCTCTTTTCTGGAAACAATCTTCTGATCCAAATTGGAAGCATATTCGTCAGCCAATGCATTGACTTTTGACCTGAGTAGATCCAAGCAATTCCCGTCTTTTATTGCTTTGTCAATAACAGCTCTGTCATGCTCATATACAGCCTGAATAAGTTCTGTTTTTTTCTTATTCTTTATTTCAATTCCAATTCGTTCACAATACTCATCTAACTCTTTTTTCTTCAATCTTTCTAGTTTCATATGATTCCCTTGCTGGCTAGCTAGCATAAACCACTTTTCCCAAGAAGCGCAGCAACCCCCTCCGCTGGCAGCGGCTTACTACAATAATACCCCTGCACCTCTTCACATCCCATCTTCCGGAGAAGCTCCAACTGTCCCTTGGTCTCAACCCCTTCCGCAACAACCTTCAGG
>JBATKL010000592.1:0-8668 GCA_049669385.1 Candidatus Electrothrix sp.
AGGTAACCCGGCTGTCTCCTCTCTGGAGATCCGTGGCTTTCCGACACCGCCTCACGACGGTTGTGGCTTTATCAACTTTCCGTTCCCGACCGGAAAGCAGGCATTCTCTTAGTTGTACTAGGGATTGCCCTTTGTTAAAATTTTAAATATTTTAATATAATATTTGAAATTTATGCGGAACGATCAATGATCGTTGTTTTCAGCTTTTGCGAAAATTTCCTTTTTGAGGTGATTGAGTTGACAGAATTATGATGAACAGTATCGACAAGCGCCACATTGTGGTGCTTGTTTGTCTTGTTTATTATTAAGTAGTAAATTTAGCTATTTAAACTGTATGCTTTAGGGTATGCTTAAAATGTACCATTTATGTCTTTTTTTCTTTTTTTCTTCTTACAGAGTGTTTTTTAAAGAAAAAAGGAATATGTGATATTTTTTTTGACAAACTGGGTTCTGGTTGTTCCATGATATTTGTATAGTTTTTTATACATATTACGCTGTAAAGTTTTATTTTTTTGTCAAGTATGTTTATTGCGAGGTTGAATGATGAAGCGACGTCGGATATTGCTTGTTGGCTTCGACAGAAGCACTGTTGGGTTATATAGGGGATTGGGTGCGGGAGGCGTTGAAGAGGGTTAAATTCTTTTTGATAGAAAGGGCAGGGGGGCGAAAATAAATTGGGAGCACAACCCGGATGCCCTTGAAGAGGGCACCCAAGCTGTTCTGGGATTTCTTGGCTCAGGGGGAAAGGGCTTGCTCTGCGTCGAAAAAATCATCTTGGTTCACCCTTTCTTCATCCAATATTTTATGAAGAATAGCTGTCAGGCAGCCGGGCTGGAGATAATCTTGCCCTCGACCTTTGGCAAAGATAAAAGAGGATTTTGCTGCCATATCTTCCCAGGTCATGGACGAGGAATTCTTGGCCACGGTTTCAAAGAAGTTTCGGTTATAGGGGTCGTTGATCATGGCCATTCCTGTCCCGATGGTGGCGAGGAGATCAATATGGCCGAGAAACATTCGGGTCAGTTTGGTGTAGGCCTTGACGCCCCCGCAGGAACCAAGGCTGAGAAAACGCTGCCTTCTGGTGAGATCATCGGTTGTGATTTGTTTATTCTCCTTAAGTTTTTCCAGAGGATCAGTGATCTGTTCTGAACGCCAGTAAGAATGGCCGCGTTGAGCGAACATTTCATCATCACCTTGGAGGAAACGCTTCATCAGTAGCTGCTGATCCGCTTCATTGGCATACACGTAGACGGAATGGCTTATGATTATACCGTTGACCTTTTTAACAAAGGCTGCTGCAAAAGGATTACGACGCATAGTGTCAAAGAGCGCTGCAATTCCTTTGCCGGAGCCAGCTCGCTGGATTGCGCGCTTACTCAGTTCCTGCATACTTGCGTCCTGATACGGAGTGTACTGCTTGGAAAAGGTTATTTTATAGCCATGTTTGAGCAGGGTTTGTGCGTTGGAGACAAAGGATTTGCGTCCGTCATCATCAGGGTGAAAGACGGAGATTGACCCCAGTTGCTTGTCCTCTTTCCATTCACTAAAGGGCGTTAAGAGGTATTTGTTCAGATCCACTGCACCGTTGCGTTCAACAGTCTGCTCGATAAGCTGCCGTGAAGAGGCATTGAGGAGGTCAGGGTACTCCTGCAAATAGTATTGGAGAATAACAGTAATCAATTTACTGAAACTGCCTCGCCCGTTATCGGCCAGCACCATTTTTTTAATCAGATAATATCGAACATCCGGATCTAAGACCTTGAGCAGATGGCGAAAGGTGGCTGAAAAGAGGAGGATGGTATCTTCATCTTTAAAAGCTGAAGCTGCGACCAAGTCCAAAATTTTTTCCTGCTCAGCAGCTTCTTTCGGGAAAAAGGTGGTTAATTTGCCTTTCTGGGCCAAGCTGACAATAAAGCTGGAAACCAAGAGGTTTGCTGGGTCTGTAGATTTGAGAAAAGTGAGCAGATTTTTCTGATATTTTTTATTAATTCGTTTTGTTAAGATAGGAACCAGGATGTCTCGAAACGAGGAATCATACAGCTCGCTTCCCTGCGCCAGCAGGGCATAGATATTTGCCGAGGTCAGATCTTCTGAGATCTGGGTACGGTCTGCTGTGGTTGCTTTGCGCAATATTCTAATCATACTATTTTTATTGCCAGCCTTACGCGCAGCAAGAAAATGACCACCATAGTTTACCTGGGTTTTTTGCGACAGCTTGGAAAAAAAACGCTGCAATTCTTTTCCAGACATTGCTTGCAGGCTGGCGCTGGAAATTTCCATACCGTATTCATCGGAAACAGCATGGAGGCTGTTAATTCTCCAGATCAACTCTTCGCCCGCAGCATAAAAGGCGTCCAGCAGCTGCGTTCGTTCACGACCGTCATAGCGATAATACTGCTTCTCCTGCACAGCGACCGGGTGCCCAAAATAACTGATCAGCCATCGCCAAGATGCATTTCGATTGAGCTTATCCTTTTTCATCAGGGTGCGCATGTTCCAGGCCGCATCATCCCTCAATTGCTGAAAAAGAGGCAAGGCATCAGTGACCGTTTGAGCGCCCATCCTTTTGCTTTCTGCAAAGGCGGCATAAGCCCATGCCTGTTTATCTGTAAATTTCTCAAGAGTACTGAGGTTATTTATAGCCTGTTCCACGGTTATTCCCCGCACAGTGAACATCTTGCGAGCAGCAAAATTACCCGAAGTCTCCATTGCTACAATCTGAGGGATGAGCAAAAGGATCGCATCGGCCCCTTGCCTTTGGATGCTCAGAAAGGCTCGCAGGCATTTTACCTCTTCCCGCGTCAGGTCTCTGATTGTCTTGAGTACTTGAACCGCCAGAGGCATCGTCGCGTCAGGGAGTTTTGTCCATTCTTCAAAGGCGAGAATTTGATCATAGGAGGCATTTTTACTTTCCAACGCATCCCAGATATCTTTGCAAAGGGCAAAGTCTGCGCCGGGCAGAAGGCTGATTTGGCGAGTGATCCGTTGGGAGTTATAGTTCATCTGTTCAATGCGTTGCCTCCCGTATTCCAGCTCTCGTTCAGTGAGGCCCGGTATTTTAAAAAAGCTCATCATCGTTTTTTGAACGACGATATCGCTGGGTTGCTTCGAGGCGGTCTGCGCATGAATCGGGGTGAAAAAGAAACAGAAGAAGAACAGGATGATGACAGAGAGGAATTGTGAGAAGGAGACGACTATTCTTTTTGGTTGAGCATCCATAAGTGAAAAAATATTTTGGTTGAACCTGTGTTCAAGGGGATGATAACGGCGAATGAATGAGGTGGTCAACAAAAGGGGATCGTCGACAAATGACCCTCTATTTCGCAGGTGCGGAGCAGAGGGTCGTTAGAATTTGTTAGAATGAGTAGCGAACAGAAGCGTTGACAGCACTGCTTTTCAAATCATCAATGCGCAGGAGATCATGATCCCGCCCGAATTCGACATCACCGGTGCGCAGGTATTCATACCCCAGATCTACAGCCATATTCTGAGCAATATCCATAGCCATGCCTGCACCAGCTTTATAGGCAAAGGTTACTTCGCTATCATCAGTACCATCGGCAAGGGCCATCTCTACCTTGGCCGTACCTGCGCCAGCGGTTCCGTAAACAGAAAAGGGGCCGTAGACAGGAACGCCATAAAATCCGTTGAGCATGGCTGTGCTGATTGTTACATCGGAAAGCCCTTCGGCCTTGATATCAGATGTTCGGCTAGCAAGCTCTCCTTCAATGCGAAGATTACCGAACTGCCGTCCTGCCGAGAAGCCATATCCGTAGCCGGTGTCTGTATCTGCCTGAAAGCCGTAAGAGTCTTTGTCCAGATCCATTGAACCCATCCAGGTCAGCTGGGCTGTGGCCTTAATGTACCAAGGGTTGTACAGTTCTCGGGTTTTCAGCTTCTCAATTTCTTGAAGATTGGTTTGGATATCCGCAGCATTGGCTTCTATGGCCTGATCGTGGTGAGCTTGGCGCTCCCCCAATGCCTCAAGCTGCTCGTCCTGGCGGGCTTGGCTGGAGTTGAGCTGGTCAATCTGATCCTGGCAGTCAGCAGGGCAATCCATGCCCAAGGAGGGCGGCATGATTTTCATATTACCGGCAAGTCCAGGATTTGCTGTAAACATCAGGGCTGATATTGCTGCGGCGCTTAATATTTTTTTCATAACGCTCTTCCTTTTTTTGATTCCCACCGGGGGAGAAGTTTTGTGAATGATATTCTAACGAATTTATGGTATCCGATAGCGGGTAAAAAGCAAAGAAGAAACTTGCTGGTACTAATTTTTACACCGTTAAAAATACGGGCGGCATTATTTCGCGATTTCAGCTTGTAACATAAAAGGGCGGTCAATAAATCAGTGAGCTCTTGCGTTAACGGCTCGGGAGAGAACAAATTTTAGTACCGCGCAGTGCTGCTCACCTCCAGAGGATAGAGTTTTCCAATGAGATTTCTTACAATCCCGGCAGAGCAGTAGCTACTGGCCCGATTTTTCTTGGCTTGCCGGTAATATCCGTCACCCGGCGAACCACCCTGCTGCTGATCCGTTTCCCCTTGGCAGCAACCCCCTTGATCAGGTAATCATCCATCTCAATTTCTATTGAATTATAGCGAGCCCGTGAGGATGGAACCAGGCTGATTCTGGCTCCGATTTCCTTTTCTCCGGTTCGCAGCAGCTGGATAGCTGAGCGCTTATGTCCCTCAAACAGGCGGTACTCACGGTTGAGGATAAACTTTGGCATCTTAAAGCGTTTGGCATAACTCAGGTTCACAGAGCCTGCGCGGTAGATCAGGTTGAAGACCAAGTTGTTATCAACCACGCCCATCCAAGCCACTTCACTACCGACAAAGAGCTTATCCGGCACGTTGACAACCTTGTACAGACCGTCATTGAAAATCACCAGGATACGGTCTAGTTCAGAGCAGGCAAATTCGCTATCTTTTTTCTTATCTTCCGCTTTAATTTTATGCCCGAGGAACCCGGATTCCCGATGATAGGCAACGTGGATATTGGACAGGGCAGCCTCTCGGGCATTGACCTCATCAAAGGATTCCAGCACGCTCCTGCGCGGGAAAGCTTCACCGTATTTATCCAGCACTTCCTGGAGATAATTCTTGGTGAAGAGTCTCATATCCTTCAGATGCTTTTCAAGAGCAGCAATGCCTTTTTGCAGGAGACGTATTTCCTTTTCCTGCTTATTGATATCATAGCGGGAAATACGTTTTATCCTGATTTCCAGCAGACGCTCGATATCCTCTTTTGACACCTTGCGGATCAATTCGTCGGCAAAGGGGATCAAAGCCTCACGCACGGTGACGGTCACCGCCTTATACGAGGTTTGTTCCTCAATTTGCTTGTACAGCCGTTCCTCAATAAAAATTTGTTCCAGCTTGCGAGCATGAAGTTTATCCAGTAAACGCCCTCGCTCGATATTGAGTTCTTTTTCCAGATTCTCCTTCAGCTTATCTGTATTACGGCGGAGCACCTCCTCAACCGAGACAATACAGGGCAGGTTCTCCTTGATCACGACAAGGTTGGGAGAGATACTGAGCTCGCAATCGGTAAAGGCATACAGGGCGTCAATGGTCTCTTCGGCATAGACGCCGCGCGGTAGCTTTATCTCAACCTCTACCTTTTCCGCCGTATAATCGTTAATTGAAGAGATTTTTATTTTGCCTGCCTTGGCCGCCTTTTCCACGGAATCTGTCAGGGCTTGGGTGGTCAGGGTATAGGGCAACTCGGTAATGGAGATGGTCTTTTCATCGCTGACTTCGATCTTGGCCCGACAGCGTAGACGACCGTTGCCGTGGTCATATCCGGAGACATCAACAATCCCTCCTTTGGGAAAATCCGGGTACAGGATGAAGTCCTCACCTTCCAGATATTTGATCTGGCATTGCAGAAGTTCCCTGAAATTATGAGGCATGATCTTGGTGGCCATGCCCACAGCGATGCCCTCAGCACCAAGCAGCAGGAGCATGGGCAGCTTGGAGGGCAGAGAGACTGGTTCCTGCATGCGTCCGTCGTAGGAGTCAACAAACTCGGTCAGGTCCTTATTGAACAGCGTCTCGCGGGCCAGCGGGGTCAGGCGGCATTCGATATACCGGGCCGCAGAGGCCTGGTCGCCGGTATAAATATTGCCAAAGTTACCCTGCCGATCAATAAGGTAGTTTTTATTGGCCAGATTGACTAAAGCGGCAAAGATGGACTGGTCCCCGTGAGGATGGAGCTTCATGGTCTCGCCTACGACATTGGCGACCTTATGATAGCGTCCATCGTCCATATTATACAACGTCTGGAGGAGCCGCCGTTGCACCGGTTTCAGGCCGTCGTCGATGTCCGGGATGGCTCGTTCCCGGATGACATAGGAGGTGTAATCGAGAAAGTTATCGTCAAAGAGCTTGTGGAGCTTGCCCTGACATTTTTCTTGCTGCTCATCTGGAGCTGTTGTTTCAACAGTCTTTTTTGGTTCACTTGTCATACAGCCCTCGGAGCAGCCAGTTTATAGGCAGTCATATATTACTGGCAAAATATTCTTGGTGTTGTTTATGAGCCGGATCATTTTCCGGTTTTTTTGATTATAATGATTCCCAAGAAAGTTGCAATGGATGAATCCGGGCTTGGCAGAGGAAGGATATGGAGAGGGGATGAATTCTGAGTCTTGATATACAGGGAGGATTCTCCCTGCTTCCGGCTTGATGCACTGATGCACAAGTAAGAAGCAGGGTGAAATACTCGTCGAGAGATTAATGTTCTGTTTGACTCGGCTGGTAATCCAGCTCTGTAAACCCTGCTGCCATAATCTCACTGGCAACATTTTCAGCCTCATGCCATGCATCTTGTTCTGCAAACGATAATTCGCGAAACATTTTCGGCGACGGGCTCCAATCTCGACATTCTCGACAGAAGGCAAGGTAGGCTGCCATACCGGTAATTCCATATTCATCAAAAAAAGACATGACCTTAGGGGTACCGGAGGAAATGAGAAAGCTTGCTTCGGCCACCGAGTGCCAGACATTTACCCATGCTGATTCCATGATGCTCGGCGCTGCGTTAATTTTACGGTGAATAGGCTCGGTAATACTTCTATATGTCGACTTTTCTGGCGGAGTTGTAAATTCCATCCCGGTAATGCGGATTGTGTCAGCATTGGTCATCTCAGCAAAAACTCGTTGTGCTTCAAGAGCTGCTTTAATTTCAAACTCATGCACTTCTCTGCCGAGATATCCTTTTTTGTACAAACCGTGACCCTTCTGATTAACCATCATTAACCAAATATTTCGATCCATTTTATATCTCGCTGTTGACTTCCAACTTCGCATATCGGCTGTTACGCGAAGTCTGTTTCTCATTCTCTCCCCTGCATGTGCTCAGAGAAAATGAGCCGTACGTGCTTATCCCTTTTTTGATGTTGTGCGGTCTGAGCGAAAAAATAAATTTCTGCTCATTTTAAATTTTTTTCTGTTATTGTTCCCTACTATTATGATGACGAAAGCGGTTGAAGCGTTATGTCAAGGCAGTACTTCTTGATCAGCTTGAGCCGCTCTTTTACGGTGATACGAAAATAAAAAGGACTCAGCATCAAGATCCGGACTGCTTCACGATGTTCCATGTTGTTCACCCCTTCTTGTTTGTGTTATTGCCTTGTTCCTCCTCTTAATTATTATAGTATAATAAATTATACTGCATGTGTAGTTTTTTTATACCACAGAGTGTCTTTATTTGGTTCTGAGACCTGTTGTCGGTCCTGTTTATCTCGCAGACTTATATTTAATGATATGTTTTTAAAAGGAAATATCTCGAAATGAAAATAATTCTCCCATTTCTCGGAAAAACAAAAGAAAAATACCTGGACCAGGCAATACAGGATTATGCAGGACGACTGCGGCGCTATTTGCCGCTGGAGATAAAGGTACTGAAGAGCAGGTCTGCAAAAAATGACGCTGATCAGGTCATCATGGCCCGTGAAGCAGAACAACTGCTCGACCATGCTCCCTCTGCCTCACTAACCGTGGCCTTGGATCCCACAGGACGTGAGCAGACTTCGGAAGAAATAGCCGTAGCTCTTCAAACCTGGGAAGATCGGGGGATACAAACGCTTTGTTTCCTCATCGGTGGTCATCTCGGCCTGGACCAACAGGTACGTCAGCAGGCCGATCAGATCTGGTCGTTATCACGCCTTACTTTTACCCATGAAATGACTCGCTTTATCCTCTTGGAGCAGCTTTACCGGGCTTGCTCCATTAAGGCTGGGCATAATTATCATAAATGATTAAATAAATTTCATTTTATTTTGAAAAATCTCGTCTTGTAAAAAGGACTCTTTTCCTGTACACTAGGCCCTTCTTTTTACTCCATAATATTCAAACATTCTGAGAGATACTGAATGGACCGCACACCCCGCAAGATCTTTTTTTTCTCTATTGTCCCAATAACATGCTTTCTTCTTCTTTTCCCCAGCACCAGCCTGGTGCTCAGCGGGCATCAGGCAGAGGGGGAGGTGAAGGCGGAGGTGGTATCACGACCTCTGGCCTCCTCATTGACCAATGATACTTTAGAAAAGATTCTTCTGTCCAAGCAGGCTCTCAAAAAGAAGTTATCAGAAGAGGAAAAAGACCTCAAAAAAGAGAAGGCTGAGGCCAGGCAGGAGGCTATTCGAACAGAAATTCAGGAAAT
>JBATKL010000593.1:0-3323 GCA_049669385.1 Candidatus Electrothrix sp.
CAGCAATACGGTTGCGGTGATACCGTCCACATCGTAATCCCCGTGGATAACCACTGGCTGCCCGGCTTGAATGGTCTCAGCCAAAATTTCAACAGCTGCGTCTAGTCCTTTCAGGGCTGCGGGTGAAGGCAGCTCAGCCAACTGCGGCTCAAGACAGGGGGCTGCTGCTTCCGGGCTTGTCAACCCGCGTCGGCAGAGAAGGTCGGCAACGACCTCGGGCAGGCGGAGGTCCTTGGCCAGTTTGCGGCTGCATGCGGCCTCGGCGGCTGTCAGGGGCGGTGGCAGGATGTAGGGGGGCTGTTCTTGTGTGGTGGTCAAGGTGTTGGGTTGTTTGAGTTGGGGGTGATGATCTTGTTGTACTTAACCCAGAGGGACATCTTTGCAGTCGCCCTAAAATACCGGGCAAAAACACAGGCAGACACAGGGGTCTGCCCCTACGGCAAATCAGCGGGATACCAATACCCCAAAGGGGTTATATTTATCAAGCTCGGGGTAACACCCCGAGTTGTCGGCTTGGTGTGCTCAGGGTGTTACCCTGAGCTGATATATATAGCCCCGTTGGGGCATAATAAGGCAGGCCGCCGACCAATCTCTTTTATTCCACAGTCACACTCTTAGCCAAATTCCTCGGCTGATCAACATCGCAGCCGCGTCGATTGGCAATCTCGTAGGAGAGCAACTGCGCGGGGATCGTATAGAGTAGTGGATTGAGTTCCTCATGAACCTTAGGCAAATAGAGAACATCATCGGTCAAGTCAGCGAGACGTTCATCTCCTTCTGTACCGATCAGCAGCAGCCGACCCTGGCGGGCCCGGATTTCTTCCACATTGGAGATGGTTTTCTGATACACCGCATCCTGGGGAACCAGGGCCATGACTGGCATATCCTTGTCAATCAGGGCAATGGGACCATGCTTGAGTTCACCAGCAGCATAGCCTTCTGCATGAATATAAGAAATCTCCTTTAATTTCAGAGCGCCTTCCAAGGCGATAGGAAAGTTCAGCCCCCGCCCGACAAAGAGAAAATCTTTCGCATCATAATATCCCTCAATCATTTCGCGGATCTGCTCCTGCATAACCGGCAGCGTTGACTCAATAACTGCAGCAACATCAATGAGTGCTGCGCCTAATTCTTTGAGCGTCTCCTGGTCAATAGTCTGACGCACTTGGCCGAGATACAGAGTGAACAAGAAAAGGGCTGAAAGCTGGCTGGTAAAGGCCTTGGTCGAGGCCACCCCGATCTCAGGGCCGGCATGGGTGTAGATCACGCCGTCTGCTTCTCTGGTCATGGTGGAGCCGACCACATTACAGATGGTCACCACCCTGGAACCCAATGAAGCGGCCAAACGAATACCTGCCAGGGTGTCTGCTGTTTCTCCAGACTGAGAGATAGAAATAGTTAAGACCCGTTCATCAAGCAAAAGCCGACGATAGCGAAATTCCGAGGCAATATCCACATCCACCGGAATTCCGGCCCATTTTTCAATCCAATACTTGGCCACCATGGCTGCATGCCAGGAGGTCCCACAGGCCACCAGCGCAATCCGCTCAATTTTCCGCAGTTCATCATCGGAAAGGCCGATTTCTGGGAGATCAATCCTTCCTGTATCCGGGATAATTCTGCCACTTACTGTATTGAGAATTGCCTGGGGCTGCTCATAGATCTCCTTGAGCATGAAATGCTTATAACCGGCTTTCTCGGCCATAGCAGCATTCCAATTAATCGTTTTGACTTCCTTAGTTATCTCCTGCCCGCTTTCAACCCCCATGATTGTGTACGAACCTTTTTCAAGCACAGCCAATTCATGGTCATCAAGAAAAATAACCTCCTTGGTATAGGGCAATAGGGCTGGAACATCTGAGGCAAGATAGCAAGCATCGGCATCCACACCCATGACCAAGGGGCTCTGGTTACGGGCTGCAACGAGTCTACCAGGCTCCTTCAACCACATTACACCCAGGGCGTAAGATCCTTCGACGTGCCCTAGAGCTGTGCGCACGGCAGTTACCAAGTCATCTTCAAGATATTTTTCAATCAGATGAGCCAACACCTCGGTGTCCGTCTCTGAGGAAAAACGATGCCCGTCTGCGACCAGCTCCTGCTTGAGCTGACCATAATTCTCAATAATTCCGTTATGGACAACCACCAGCTCACCGGTACAGTCGGAATGAGGATGGGCATTATCTTCAGTGGGTGCGCCGTGGGTGGCCCAGCGGGTGTGCCCAAGACCGGTATGAGCGTCTGCTCCGATATGTTCATCAACTGTTTGTTCCAGATTGATCAGTTTTCCGGCTGCTCGAAATTTTACCAAGGCATCCTGATATTGATAAACAAGACCGGCGGAATCGTATCCCCGATACTCCAAACGACGCAATCCTTCCAGTAATACCGGAATGACTTTTCGATTTCCGGTATAACCGACTATCCCACACATAGCGACTCCAACAAAATTATAATGAATAAAAAATGCTCAAATTTTCTTCGGACGATCTATTTGCTCGAAATACATAAAAAAAGAGAGGGGCATTAAGCAAATGCAAAAAAAGAATATCATATCCAGTCGATAAAGGACACAGAAAAAACACCGTGCAATAACCGGGAAAATATTTACAGGACTTGGCAAAGGCAGTATCTTGTTTTGTTGTAAAAATTCATCCCCCTCTGGGAGGCATTGGTTCTGATCTTTCAAAAGTCTCCAAAGAGAAAAAATGCAAGCGACTTCCCCACCTTTGGCAGTCAAACAACCTCATCCTATGACAGGATACTGTGTAATGAAGAAGACTAAGGATAAGAAAAAAAAAGGGTGCGATACAGCGAAAAACGTGCGGAAAAAGGCAGGGGTTATTGCCTATAAATATACTGAGAATGATCAGGAGCCCTTAGTGCTCCTCGTCTCGGCCCGCAAGGCAAAAGGTTCGTGGGTGTTTCCGGTTGGCGGGATTGATCCCGGAGAAACCCCGAAAATTGCAGCGGCCCGTGAGTGCGAAGAGGAGTCTGGCTACTGTGTTAAAATCGGCAAGAAGCTGACTCCCATTGAATCATGCAAGTCATGCAGTGGCAAAAAAAAAGACCATTTCATCTTCTTTCTGGCCACGGTAACGGCAGAAAAAGAGACCTGGGAGACGGATAGAAGCAGGGAATGGGTTCCTCTTTCCCAGGCAAAAGACAGGCTACCCTCCTTGTTTCATAGCGTGGCAGAAGAAGCAGCCCGCTTTCTTGCTGAGCAGTAAGGGCACGGCGTGCCGTGCCCTTACCCCATCGCACCAAACCTCTAACAAAAAAACATTAAGGATATTTACAAATGGATACAGCGGAAGAACGAA
>JBATKL010000594.1:0-2982 GCA_049669385.1 Candidatus Electrothrix sp.
GAAAACAGTTTGCGCGTGAATCCTGAGCTAGTTCCATATAGCGCCACGGAATCGATGTCTCGAATGGTCCTGCGAAAGCGGACAGAATTCCGCGGTGGTTTCAGCTTAAAAAGTAGCCGCCTACAAGCGGACTATTGGGCTATCCTTGCTGGAGGTCTAATAACGAAGAAATGAAGATATGACTAAATCGGATGTATTCGCAATAGCACGGTTTATAAAATTAATGTGATCGGAATCTGGGTAATTCCCCTTGGGCAATATCTTTCAATGAATGGCCGTACGAGAAATTTGTTGAATTGCTTAAACTTGCCAGGCCGATTTCCAAGGCCCGAAATCAGAGATGCCCAGAGTGCTCCAGGGTTGCTGCTCGTGCGTATTTTTGGCTTGCCTATACCCGTGCCATGCCCAACCCGCTTTGCCCACCAGCAACACCTGACACAAACTCTACACGCTCGCTGTGACCCGAAGTTGCCCAATGCTGGGGAAGACTGGCACTGGGTAGTTGCCAGGAGTGACGAGTAGCTGGATCAGGCAAGGGCTGCGATCCAGATTGCTTGATGCTAGGGGAGATCTTCCATGTCGCGATGGCTGAGATTGAAACGATAGTAAAGCCAGACTGCGTCGCTGATGCTATCTGGCGGAAATCTGTGGCGGCTGTATTTACTCATCGCCGATTCTATCAATTTCAGCGATTTGACATGGCGATACCGGAACGTGGTATCACGGCGACGATGAAGCTATTCGGTTCTGGTGTTTCATGTTCGGATTTCTATACTACTTCGCCATGCCGACGGTGCCATTCCGGTCTGCCGCCGAAATGCACGCGCGAACGCACTCGCATCTGAATAGTCAAGGGATTCGGCAATCTCGTTGACGGTTAGGGATGTGTTTCGCAACAGTTGTTGCGCAATGTCCGCTCGACATTCATCAAGCAGTTCTCGTAAACATGTGCCGGAGTCACGCAAGCGCCGGTTCAGGGTTCGCTCATGGAGTGAGAAGAAGTTGGCGATATCACCGGCTTTGGTCCGATGAATAAGTACCGCAGAGTGGATGACGCGCCTGGCCTGCTCCGCGAAATTATCGTGGTATTGATATTCAATCAGGTCGATCTGTTTTTGTAGCAGCCGCTGTAATTGCGGGTCGGCGCCTATTACTGGCCTGGTCAACCAGTCAGCGGGAAACAAGACGCCGCTTTTTCCCGAGTTGAAGCGCAGTGGGGCCTTGAAGTAATGAACGAATGGTCGCGTATTCATCGGCTTGGCGTGAGTGAATTGAAGCTCCGTTGCCTGCCATTTCACTCCGCAAAGCTTTCTCAAAACATTAAAGATTGCGGTGACCGCTGCATCAGTAACTTGCTCGTTGGCTGCTTCTACAGGATAAGTGATGCTGTAACCCACGAATGCGGTATCAGATTTCTCCTCCAGGTAGACCACGGCGCCGTTAGCATGCAAGTGCAGGTAGCGGATCAAGCCCTTTATCGCGCTGGCTATATCTGGCGCTTGTTGAATAAATAGTCCAGCAATCCCGTATGAGGAAGGGCTGGTATTGCGCCCCACAAGGTGACCAAAATGGCGACAGCCGGATTTCCGCGCGCACAGCTCCAGCAGGCGACTCCGGGTGGCGTTGGGGATAATAGTATCCGGGTTTTCAAACAACTGGATATCAAAACCCAGCTCAGCCAATGTCGCCTCAGGCTCCAGTCCGAGCTGCTCAAGAACGCTAGGGATAGAAACAGCGGGCGCTATCCGAACAGTATCGACGTGGGACATTGGGCGGTTCATCGGCGCCATCTATGAGCATCTCGCGGTTTTCTGATGTAGGTCAATTAGTTTATCCCATGCTGTCTAAATATGTATTACCAATGTCTTAATATGTCGGCTCTGGGAGCGAAAACGGGACTACACTTAAAGGGTAAATCAGCGTTTCAGCGCAATATAGTACAGCAGCTGTCCGAAAGCTCTTTATAGGGATGAGCGCTGTTATTTCAGTAGGGGTAAATCATGATTACAAAATGGTCGTCAATCCTCGCCACAATACTCATCTTGCTTACCCCCATCGCTACATTCTCAGCGCCTGAGGGTAGCCAGCTTTCCAACGGCAAGCAAACCACGCTTGGTCTTTACGTAACTGCCGCGCAGGCCTATGAAACGTGGAAAGCTGCTCCAGACGAGGTGACAGTTATCGACGTACGGACCCCGGAGGAGTACGCCTTCATTGGCCACCCGGAAATGGCATGGAACATTCCCCTTGCCTTTGTCACCTACCAAAGAAAGAACGGAAAAACCGAGTATGGCCCAAAGATGAATGAGAATTTCGTCGCCGAAGTAAAAGCGATAGCTGGACCGAATGACATCCTGCTAGTCATGTGCCGGTCAGGTGACCGCAGTGCCATGGCAGTCAACCTTCTTGCGGCTGCTGCTTATAAGAACGTTTACACCATCACCGATGGATTTGAGGGAGACAAGGTGAAGGACCCCGAAAGCGTCTTTAACGGCAAGAGAATGAGAAACGGCTGGAAGAATTCGGCCCCCTGGGTCTACAGCATTGACCCCGAGAAAATCATTTTGGAAGAGTACACATCTAAGCAATCAAACTAGTGATAGCAGGAGTAAAGACGATGAGTAAGACAGTGAAGCAATCAACCACCGTGCCTTTGGACTGGACGCAAGTGTGGTTCACGAACTGTCCGATGGTGTCCGCCAACAATGTGGACCAGGAGTTGGGTTGGTGTCGCGAGGAGTTCAAAAAGATTGGCGTCGACTATGCCTATTTTCGCTCCGCGCCGGAAAACAACTGGTATCCGCACTACATACACAATCTCGACAACCTGATTCGCTTTGGCGGCCTGAACCCGGCGATCCACGTGCGCGCCGACGTTCGGCGCACCGTGTTGCTGGGGGCAACGTGGGTATACGAGGGTGGGGTGATGCAGGTGCGAGCCCGCGACAAGATCTTTCGCGTTACGGATTTGAAGGGCAAGAA
>JBATKL010000595.1:0-2541 GCA_049669385.1 Candidatus Electrothrix sp.
TGGAGCACCATTAAGAGGAAAAAAGGTGCGATTGATGCAAAACGAGGCAAGATTTTTACCAAATTGATCAAGGAGATCACCGTGGCTGCCAAGATGGGCGGTGGCGACCCGGACGGCAATCCTCGGCTGCGTAGCGCCATCACCACAGCCAAGTCGGAGAACATGCCCAAGGATAATATTGATCGGGCCATCAAAAAAGGAACCGGTGATCTGGACGGCGCAGTCTACGAAGAGATCCTCTACGAGGGTTACGGGCCTTCCGGGGTGGCTGTTCTTGTGGAGACTATGACCGATAATAAGAACCGTACTGTTGCGGATATTCGCCATTATTTTGCTAAGAGCAACGGCAATCTGGGCGAGTCCGGCTGCGTGGCCTGGATGTTCGATAAGCGCGGGGTGATCACGGTTGATGCCGAGGGCGTAGACGAGGACGAGCTGATGGAGCTGGCCATTGAGGCCGGTGCCGAAGACGTGGTTGAGGAGGAGGGCAGCTTCCGCATTTTCACCGCACCCGAGGATTTCAACGATGTAGTCGAGGCCCTGGAAAAGGCCGAGGTCAAGATGGAAGAGGCCTCTATCTCCATGGTGCCGCAGAATACCGTGGAAGTGGCCGAAGAAAAACCGGCCAAGAACCTGCTCACCCTGCTGGATAATCTGGAAGATCATGATGATGTCCAGAAGGTGCATGCCAATTTCGATATCCCGGACGAAATCATCGAGGCCCTGTCATAGGCGGATTCCGGGCACAGTATCGCCAGTCCGAGCCGGTACGGATCATCGGCATTGACCCTGGTTCTCGGATCACCGGCTACGGAATTATCGACAAGCAGGGGCCGGGGCTGGGGTTTGTCACCTGCGGCACCATTCGCACAGGTACGGAAAAGGATTTTTCCCGTCGTTTGTTGATCATCTTTGACGGACTTTCTGAGGTGATGGAGCAACATAAGCCGGAGGTCGCGGCGGTAGAGGATCTCTTTGTGGCCCATAATGTCCGCTCTGCCCTCAAGCTCGGTCAGGCCAGAGGCGCGGCAGTGACGGCAGCCATGAAACAGGGGCTGTCAGTGTATGATTACACGCCCCGGCTGGTCAAGCAGGCAGTGGCTGGATACGGACATGCAGAAAAAGAGCAGGTGCAGCACATGGTGCGCACCTTGCTCGGCCTCAGCGGCGCACCGAGCAGTGATGCCTCCGATGCCCTGGCCGTGGCTATCTGTCATGCCAATCATATGGATCGGTTGTAGTTTTTTCGCAGAAAAGGAGGAGGGCCGATGGGTACAGTACAGCGCAACCTACGGGTCTATATTCCGTTGATCGGCTTGATCATCGCACTCGGCCTGCCCACCCGCCTTGCTCCGCACTATCTTCCAAGCTGGTATGTAACCTATGCCGGTGATTTTCTCTGGGCCATGCTGGTCTTTTTTCTCTACGCCCTCCTGTTTCGCTTCCCTACGAAATTTTGCTTCTGCATTGCGCTGATCACCGCGTACCTCATCGAAATTTCCCAGCTTTTTCATCCGGCTTGGCTGGACTCGCTCCGTTCCATCCGTCTGCTCGGTTTTGTCCTCGGCTTCGGTTTTCTTTGGTCTGATCTGATCGCCTATACCCTGGGTATTTCTCTGGCCGCTGGCATTGATCGGCTGATTTCTAACAACGAGTCCAGTGCTGTTTCAGGGCAGAGAACGAGTAGTCCTGTTCAGGTGAATGAGCTTGAACTGGCGTTGAATGAAGTTGAAACCGATTATCGTGAAGGAAGATTTGTGGCGGAAAGTGTAGAGGAGCATATGCAGCGTATAAAAAAGATTGAAACTTTACAGTATGGTCAATAAAAACAGCTCAAAATACTCTAGCTGTTTGTTATTCCGTTCACTTGATGACTGTTGATTAAGGGGGAACTATGGCAAAACGACGATTAATCAGTTTTGACTGGGCCATGAAAAAGCTCCTTCGGAGCAAGGCCAATTTCGAGATTCTTGAAGGCTTTCTCAGTGAGCTGCTGAGACGATTGCGGAGAAGACAGGGCTGAGTGTAGAAGAGATTGCGCGGTTGCGGCAAGAGCCCTTCTGGTCGTTATCGTGAACGTATTTCTGTGAGAACGAACTGAATGGCTAATCGGAAACAGCTCAAAATACTCCGGCAGGGTATTGCGGCATGGAATGCTTGGCGGGAGGATAATCCTGATGCGAAGATTGATTTGCGTGGGGCTAAGCGGGATGGATGGGACTTGAGCGGAGCGAATTTTCGTCAGGCGGATATTCGGGGGGTGAGTTTTAGGGGTACTGAGCTTGTTCGAGTTGATTTTACAGAAATATTAGCTGGAAAGGGTGCCTTTTATAAGATTTGTCAGGCTTGTCAGGCTTTGAATATAAGATTAATATTTTTTGTAGCAAGTTACTTGGTGTTGATATGCCTGCTGAAGCGACAAGTATTTGATGTAGGGTCGTTTTCTTTCTTTGAGGTAATTTTGTTTTTATTGCTAGGTAAATTGTTTTTGGAGTTTTTAGATAGTAATTGGTCATATACTCGTTTTGATGAATCTAATTT
>JBATKL010000596.1:0-2114 GCA_049669385.1 Candidatus Electrothrix sp.
TCACGTGGACTATATGAGTTCGGAAAAACCCCTCAGGAGGTCTGCCGTAACCGGTAAACCCAGGGATGCGAGTGTTTCAAGATATTCCTCCGTACTCCTCCTGGGATTTTTCAGGCGCTCGCGAATCCGCTTGGCGGCGGCTATCACCGCTCCCGGACTCAGGCCAAATTGATGCTCGATAAATTCATCGGGGTGCATAGCCTCGATGCCGTAGGGGTTCAATGACTCAGTTGGAAAATCCTTCAGGTTGCTGGTGACAATAATCTGGGCGTTGCACTTGATCGCTGCGGCGAGCACATGTCTGTCATTTGCATCTGGCAGTTCCAAACCATCGATCAAGGATTCAAAGTTCTCCACCAGTGAGTCGGGCACAGCCTTGTTCATGAGCTGTCTGGTATGTATTAGTCTTTCTTCCAGTTCGGGGCGAGACTTTAATAGATTCCGGACCCATTCATCATGGATCGTCTCCGTCCATTTGGCTGAAAACAACTCCGAAGTGGCCAGTTCCAGCAATAGATCACGCAGTGGTGCCGGGTACAGTACACAGGCGTCGTAGATAACAGTACAACTCATCAGTATCCCAGGTGATCTTCCTGCGCCTGCCTTACCAACTCATCCATTGCCTGCTCACTTTGCTCCCTGCACGTTTTCTTATAGGCCATCAGGTCTTCAAACCGAATTCGCCTATGGGTTCCGACCTTGGTAAACCCGAGCTCTCCCCGCTCCAGCAGTTTAACCAGATAGGGCCGGGAGACATTGAGAATATCTGCTGCCTGCTGGGTTGTCATTTCGGCATGCATTGGAACGACGGTTACCGCATTCCCTTGAGCCATGTCTGCCAACAAATCCCTCAACAGTACAAGCGCCTGACGTGGCAAGATCAGGTCGTGCCCGTCCATCTTGATACTTGCACGATCGGATTCAGGTTTTTCATTCAACAGCTTGCTGAGCTCCGCCGCGCTCGCCCTGGCAAGTTGGGTAGCCTCACTATCTGGCAGACGTTCATATTCATGTGCAGTATTCATAATCTATCTCACCTTATTCCTATTGTGCCTGGAAGCAGGAATCCCCTCTGGCATCTATTTCATCATGGCTGGAGTTAGCTTTGGCGTAACTCCTACTCGTCAGAATATTCGAAACAAACGAAATAATCAAATTAAACGAAAACAACTGATAGATATAGTTTGTGTGGATGAGCCCACGTCACTACCAAGCGCAGCGGGTAGTGACGTGGGCAGCGCGCGATCCGGCAATAAAGTCAGTAACATATCGGCTCAGTGTATTCTCAGGGGTGGTTACAGTGGAACCACCCCCTCAAAGGCGGATTTGGTCGTGTAAGTACAGTCAAATATGGCCAAAATTGCGTTGCAGTGAGCTTTCAGTGCGTTTGATGGCAGTAAGTTTTCAGCTGCCTGGCAGAAACCACGCCCCATTCAGGCGGAGTTCTCTGTGACACCCGTATTCCGTGTTCCTATAATCGGCCCCAACACAGAATTTTGTCGCTGCCACTGCGCTTAAAGTGGCAAGGAAGACCCCACCTTGCGAAAGCGAACGGGGTAGGCGGAATCCGGTTGTGTTGGAATCTGCCGAAAGCGTCACTCAGGGCCACTATGACGCGGCGGTCAGTGATGACCGTGTCCCTCTTCAAACCATCGCGATGCCGCTTCGTCTGGGTACCGCACCTTTTAATCTCTCCCGCTCGTTACGGGGATTGTTCCATAACCGCTGTTGATGGCCGGGCACTTGTGCCGGCCTGAATGACGGCAACGTCAATCACGCTAATGCACTGGCGGTCAGTGCGTTCTGCTTTTTTCAAATAAGGAGGTAATTCCACCCCAGCCTAAGGCTGGATAACCGTTGGTTGGCACGGGCCAGTTTTCATTAGAAAACACACCGTGTTGTCTATGGCCAGACACATTCAGGTCAACCGGGATTGGTGTCCCGTGATCGTACCGCCAGTCGGACCTGCGCAGCATCGTTGCCAGGTGATCAGAAACACTCACCTACGGATGCAACACTATGCGAGACCTGAACTACCAACTGAAATTGTTATGCAAACACAGTCACGAAGGCAGCTTCGAAACCCGGGTGGGCCGTGAGCGCCAGTTGAGCGC
>JBATKL010000597.1:0-3501 GCA_049669385.1 Candidatus Electrothrix sp.
AACGGTGATATCCTGGTCGGGATTCATATCTCAGATGTGAGCTATTTTCTTTCCCCGAAAGACCCGCTGTTTCTGGAAAGCATGGAGCGAGCCACCTCCCTTTATTTTCCTGAAGGGCAGATTCCTATGATGCCCAGAGAACTCTCTCAGGGCGTGTTCAGCCTGATCAAGGACAAGGTACGCCCGGCGATCAGTTTTCTAGTCAAGGTTTCGCCGGAGGGCGAGATCAGGAACAGCAGAATTGTCCCCAGTGTTATCCAGGTAAAACGCCAGCTCAGCTACACTGAAACAGATAAAATGATGGAAACGGATCGGGACTTGAGCCTGCTCAACCGGGTTCGTCAGCAGCTGCGCCTGAAACGGGTTGAACGTGGGGCGTTGCTGC
Organism: Candidatus Electrothrix sp.; assembly: GCA_049669385.1. Classification (GTDB taxonomy): domain Bacteria; phylum Desulfobacterota; class Desulfobulbia; order Desulfobulbales; family Desulfobulbaceae; genus Electrothrix. The sequence continues at coordinate 386 of JBATKL010000597.1, forward strand.
TTACCTTTCCGGACGTCAATATCTATGTCAATAATCAGGGTAAGGTCTCCATTAACCTCAGCCCCTCTGACAGTCCTTCCCGGAATCTGGTCTCGGAATGCATGATCCTGGCCAACGGAGTGGCTGCCGACTACCTTGCTGGCCAGGAGGCATCGGGCCTGTTCCGTTCTCAACCGCTTCCCAGAAAACGCTTGATCTCTGGAGTCCAGAACAGCCTGCAGGATATTGCCTGCCAGCGCCGTTTTCTTGCACGGGGAGAGCTAACTGTTCATCCCAAGCCCCATTCTGGACTGGGCCTCAACTGTTACACCACCATCACCTCACCCATCCGTCGTTTTCTTGATACGGCCATGCAGCTCCAGATTTCGCATATGATCCATGGACGAGGTATGTTGTTTTCCGCTGATATGTGTAAGAATTTTGCAGGCACGATTCAGCAGAAATTGGGCCGGGCCAATAAGGTGCGCCAGCACCGGCATCGTTATTGGATTCTCCGTTATTTAGAGGGCTTGGTTGGGGAAAGGGTCTCTGCTCTGGTGGTCAGTTGCGGTCCTAAGCGGGTCAGTCTGCTTCTGATGGACTGTTTCTTTGATATTGATCTCTCCGCCAATCCCTCTTTTCCTGTGGAACCCGGCGATACGGTCAATGTGCGCATCTGCAAGGCCAATGCCTTGGATAACACCCTGCGGGCGGAGTGGTAAGTTTTTTAGGCATCCTGGAAGACCTACGCTACAGTAATGGGAAGAATCATCGGAACAAGAGGACACAACAGAGAAGAAGAACCAGATATCCTTCACCTCAGCTTTGGACAGGCCGCTCCTGAAAAAATAATGAAACCGGATAAACCTGAAGAACCGTATAAAGACAAATACAGTTTTCTGGAAAACCTCCGGGGGGCTTTCTCTGACCCCTCCCTGTCGCCGGACATACTGCGGGAAAACGGTTGCGCCTTAGCCGAGGAGTACACAGCTGTTCTGCAACAACTTTTTCAGCTTGCTGCGTTGAGCGATACGACCCAACGTAAGCTGCTTCATGCTGATTTCAAGATACAGGAACAGCAACAGGAGCTGAAAAAAAAGAATGCCTGCTTGGAGCGGGAAATAGTTGAGCATGTACAACTGAGAAAGCAGCTCCAGCAACGGACAGAAGAGTTGACCGTGACGAATAATCGGTTGACCAAGACCATCAATGAGCTGACCCAACGTAATCTTGAGATCCTGAGCCTGCAACAGCTGGGTGAATTTCTTCAGGCCTGCGAGTCTGAGGAAGAAACCTTTCATGTTCTGATCGGCACCTGTCGACGCCTGTTTGCTTCAGATGCAGGTTATTTGAGCCTGCTGGATGATTCCATGAAATCGCTGAGAGTTGTCGATTTCTGGGGCGACAAGAAATATAAGGGGTTTGAATGTGATCAGCAGCAGTGCTGGGCTGTCCGACGGGGAAAGATGCATGCTGTTCAGGATGCTCAGATTGCCCCAGTCTGTCCCCATTCAGGGATGTCTTCGAACGAGAGTTCTCTGTGTGTTCCCATGGCAGCGCATGGGCAGGTCATCGGCATGATGCACCTTGTGATACGTTCGGGAAAAGCAGAACAGACCAAGAAGGAACAGGAGCAGTTATTTGAGGCAAAGCAACGCCTGTTTGTGAATATGGCGGATCGCTACGCCATGAGCCTTACGGATTTGAGGTTGCGCGAAACCTTGAAGATCCAAGCCATTCGAGATCCCTTGACTGGCCTGTATAATCGTCGCCATATGGAGGCCTCATTTCACCGCGAGATCAGTCGGGCCCAGCGCCATGATGCGCCTCTCGGGGTGATCATGATTGATATTGATCATTTTAACGTGTTCAATGACACCTACGGTCATGATCTGGGTGACAGAGTACTCAGTGAAATCGGTGCCTTTACCCTGGGACATGTTCGCGATGAGGACATCGCCTGTCGTTACGGCGGGGAAGAAATTATTATTATCCTGCCCGACGCATCGTTGCAAAATACTCATCAGCGAGCTGAGCAATTGCGCTCAGGTATCGAAGGGCTAATTGTAGAAATGTATGATGAGGAACATACCGTCACCGCCTCTTTGGGGGTTGCCATTTTTCCAGAGCACGGCGCAACTGTCAAAGAGGTAATCAGGGCAGCTGACAGTGCTCTGTATGAGGCAAAAAATAAGGGGCGAAATCGGGTTGTTGTTGCGGTGAGATCCTTGCCGAACTCCTGTAAGGACCAGGAGCAAGATAGGTCTTGATCAGCTCGGCAAAGAGCTCGCTAGGCCGGTTTTCGTGGGATGAATGAGCTGTCAGGCAAGGGGAATGCCGACAACTGTTCCTGCTTGACAGGGCCCCTGTGGATTGGTATCACATAATAAGGAAAAGAACGGCTCTCAGCCCCAGAAACCAGAGAATATAATGAAAAAAAAACGAACAATCTATCTTGATTCTTTCATGATTTTATCCATCTTTCTCACCTGCTTTTTTTCACAACCTGTTTTTGCCCAAGAAAAAAACGACGATGCGCTGACAACTATTAATGAGGCCCTCAAGCAGTATAAACTCGGTGAGTTTGCCGGGGCAATCTCTAATCTGGATTATGCCACCCAGCTGATACGCCAGAAAAGAAGTGAACGCATGAAGTCCCTGCTGCCTGAGCCCTTGAGTGGCTGGCAGGCAAAACCAGCTACAGCCCAAGCCCTCGGCACCGCAGTCTTCGGGGGCGGGGTGACAGTGAGTCGCGATTATTACACCGATCAGGGCGCATCCCTTTCCATTGAAATGGTCTCTGATTCGCCGGTGCTCCAATCCATTATGACCATGCTCAACAACCCCATGTTTGCCGGAGCCGCTGGCGGAATCATCAAGACCGTCAAACGACAACGCGCTATGATCAAATACGACGAGAAGGATCGTAAGGGTGAGATTGATATCGTGGTTGCCAGCCGTTTTATGGTCACCGTCAAAGGGCATGGGGTTGAACGAGAAACCCTGCTGAAATTTGCCGAGTCTATTGATTTTGATGGGTTGGCAAAAAATTAGGCAGAATCTTTTAGGCTAAGAAAAACAACGTTCTCCCAGGGAGTGCTTAAGAGGTTTTTCCTGTGTGAGGCAAGTCTCCTGTT
>JBATKL010000598.1:0-3482 GCA_049669385.1 Candidatus Electrothrix sp.
CCGTGGAACAGAGCAGAATACCGGTTTTATGGATATCGGCCAAGGCGGGAATAAAATTCTTCAACGCGATGATCAGGATGGTTCCGAACACGATCCCGGCGGTGAGGAGTTCCTTCTGACTCCAGCGCCCCAAATCCTTGTACATCCTGCTCGCCTTTGCCTTCAAGCCAGGAATCCGGGCATGTTCCGGCTTAAAAAAGAGGAGAAAAAAGCCCCAGAGCAAGAAAATCATGAGCCAACCAATGGGGAACATGTACCAGCTCAGCTCAAAAAAGCTGATATCCACCTTCATGATGTCTTTATAAAAACCCAAGGCCACAGCCCCCCTAGCCGCACCCAGCAGGGTAATAACACTGCCTGCGCCCGCCACATAGGCCATACCGATGAACAGGCCTTTGCCGAAGCGGGTGGGTTTATCCTCATCAGCATACAGAGAATGAATGGCCATGAGCAGGGGAAACATGGTGGCGGCCACTGCGGTATGGGCCATAAAATGGGTCAGTACGCCGGTCATGGTAAAACAGCCCAGATAGATCATGCTGGTCCGTTCCCCGACAATGGAGAGCATCTTATAGGCCATCCGCCGAGTCAGACCGGTCTTGGTGAACACCATACCGATCATGATGGAACCGAAGATAAAGAGCACAGAAGGGTCCATAAAATCCCGAAAGGCGGTTCCAGGATCACGGATCATGAACAGGGCTTGCAGGACACCAATGGTCAGGCTGGTCACACCGATGGGTACCACTTCAAACACCCACCAAGTTGCAGCCAACAGAAAAACAGCCAAGGCCCCCTTGCCCTCTCGGGTCAAGACGAAATGCGCTCCTGTCGGATCAACAGCATCTGGCCAGGGCGGGAAGAAATACACAAGAGTAAAAAGGCCGATCCCGGTGAAGATAAAGAGCAATCGTTTCCAATCAAATCGCTTTTTCACCCCGGACAAACACACTACCTGAGGATTTACAGACTGCATCTCGTTTTTCTGACGGAGTATTGTTTTTGCTTTTTCTCTACCCTAGAAATGTTTTCAGTCCTGAGGCAGCGTACACCAGGTGTTGCACATGGCGTGAAAAAGTTCTTCAAAACGAAGGAGACCGATGACCGCTCCGTTATCGATCACCGGAACACAGGAGGCATTATGGCGGTGCAGCACCACAATAGCCTCCAGAATATGCGTGTCCACCGACAAAGTGAAATCAACAGGACGCATCAGGGAACGAATTAATCGGGTACGATTGCCTCCGCACTCGGCAAGGGCGTGGTCTTCATACAGAAAGGTCAGGTGCGGATCCTCTATATTGCTCCAGGAAGACGTACTCCCCCCTCTCCCCATACCTAACAGACTGGGCACCAAACCGCGCAGGATGTCGTTCCGTGAGAGCTGGCCCACCAGATTATTTCGTTGATCAAGCACAAGCAGGAGAGGCAAATCAACAGAATTTTTAGCAGAAGGGCTCAATGCAAACAGAGCTATGGCCTCATCCAAGGTCTGATGATCGTACAGCCGGAGACACCGTTCAAGAGGAATGACCATCTCTCGTATATCCTTTGTTCGTTCCGACATATCTGCTTCCCCTCAGAAAAAAAATTTCCCTGACATTACCCTTATTGTTCTCTGATGCTACCAGCTTTTTCGTTTGAGAATTTCCTGCATCTCAGCATCCGCTTTCCGATGCACGGCTGTCAGATGAGCTTTCCTTGCTGCTTTGATCTTTTCCAGCAACTCATCAATATCCACAGGCTTCTGTAAAAAATCACTGGCCCCCTGCTTCATGGCCTCAATACCACCAGCTACCGTGGCGTGCCCGGTCAACATCAGCACTTCAAGATCCGGCCTCCTGGCCTTCATCTGTTTCAGCGTTTCAATACCGTCAATGCCTGGCATGGAAAGATCAATAACAGCCACATCAAAGACCCGCTTATCCACCAAGGCGACGGCCTCTTCACCGCAAGTCACAGCGGAGACCTTCATCCCTCTGGTTTCAAGACGGCGGGCAAGCAGCCGGGCAAATTCCTCTTCATCGTCAACAAGGAGTACCTTTGTCGAGAGATGCCTATCCATGATGTTTTTTCTCCTGGGTTGCGATTTTTTTCTCCCCTGCTTCCTTCCTCCTAAACCAGCTTCCTCTGCGCGACCTCTTCTTTAGCAATCTCCCGCGCCCTACCATCTGCTGCTAAGATAGCATCCAGATCCAAGTCATCACCAAGGGCAAAGCAATCCAAGGTCGCGGCAACAACTTCGGTGATATCCGTAAAACCGATCTGCTCATCAAGAAAGGCGGCAACAGCAACCTCATTGGCCGCATTAAGTACAGCCGGTTTCACCCCTCCCTCTTCCATTACTCTGAAGGCGAGCCCAAGTGCCGGAAAGCGATCATAATCCGGTTTTTCAAAACTGAGATGACCGCACTCGGAAAGACTGAGACGGGAAAGATTAAGGGGCATGCGTTCCGGGTAGGACAGAGCATAGGCAATGGGAATACGCATATCTGGGATGCCCAGCTGGGCCATCACAGAGCCGTCAATATACTCCACCAGAGAATGGACAATGGATTCCGGATGGACAACAACCCGAATCTTTTCTACTGGCACATCAAAGAGCCAGCAGGCCTCGATGACCTCCAGGCCCTTATTCATCATGGTTGCCGAATCAATCGATATCTTGCGTCCCATATCCCAGTTAGGATGGGCCAAGGCCTGGTCCGGGGTGGCCTGGCGCAACCCCTCTTTATCCAAGGTACGAAAGGGGCCACCCGAAGCAGTCAGGATAATCATGCCCAGATCCTCGCGGCGTCCGGCCTCCAAGGCTTGAAAAATAGCCGAATGCTCCGAGTCTATTGGAAGGAGAGCGACCTTATGCTCTCGTGCTGCTTGCATGACCAGCCGCCCAGCCATGACTAGGGTTTCCTTATTGGCAAGCCCGATATCCTTGCCCTCAGCAATTGCCGCCAAGGTGGGCAAGAGCCCCACTGCACCCACCACCGCAGAGACAACCATCTCTGCTGCCGGAACAGTGGCTACCTTCTGATTCCCCTCTTCCCCCCAAAAAATTTTCTCCCGGTATTCCTCTGATAACATGGCGATGAGCTGCTCTGCCAAGGCCTGATCGGCAACCGAGATGCACTCGGGCTGAAATTCCTGCACCTGGCCTGCAAGCTCTGCAATATTCCTCCCTGCTGAAAGCCCAACAATATGAAATCGACCTGGAAAAGAACGCACCACATTAAGGACATTTGTACCAATGGAACCGGTGGAGCCGAGAAGGGAGATGGATTTCATCAAAGAACTCCTGAGAAAAGAAGCAGATAAAGAAGAGGAGCTGTCAAGAGTATGCTGTCGATCCGATCCAGTAACCCGCCGTGTCCCCCCAGCAGGGTGCCGGAATCCTTGATCCCAGTACCGCGTTTAATAATGGACTCAGCTAGGTCTCCGGCAACACCTACCACGGCAAGCACGGCGGCAGTCAGGGCCAGGTGCAC
>JBATKL010000599.1:0-3547 GCA_049669385.1 Candidatus Electrothrix sp.
CCTTGGAGCGGATCTCCCTGTTTGAAGACGGGATTGAGCTGGTCAGCTCCAAGGCCTGTCCCTCAAAACCCTCCGAGTCATCACCATCTTCTGTTCCGGCGGTTTTGGGCAAACGGACACTACGAAACTCCATAGTAGCCGCAGTCAGGGTGATACTAAACTCATACTCATCGCTGCCGATTTTGATCCTGGCCTGTTCCGGTTTCTTTCCCAGAGCCAACCCAGCCCGGGCCTCTCTCAGCTCGGTTTGCAAGCCCCGGCAGATCAGCTTCTCGCTTTCCGGGCCTTCGCCGTATTCCAACAGCATATGCTTTTCAAAAGCGACCTGGATATCGCCCCGGCCAGGAAGCTCAATGCTCCCGCCCCGTTCTTCGCTTTTAAACCAAAGCCACGCCAGAAACTCCTGACCGATAAAACGCTTTTCTTCTATAAGATCAATTAAATCCATAAAATCCTCAAAGTTGAGCAAGGTTGAACGGCAAAAAATGCCCGTTCTTCACGCCCCCTTTTTTCCTATCGGTTAAATGAGTAATGCCGGTTGCAAATCGTTAAGTCTCTCCGCAGTTGCGGGGTCTGTCAGCTGAAGTGCGTTATTCCAGGGGATCTGCATGATCAGAGAAAGCTCAAAGGTCTCCCTAAACAGATCTTCCAACAAAGCAAGCGCCTTGCGGCTGTTGGTGAAAAAAAGCAGGGTATTATTGGAAAGATTCCAGCAGAGGTCATAGACCGCCGGGATAGGCGGAGACTTACGCACCATTTCTGCCCGAATTCGCTCTTTGATTTCAAGGCGAACATTACGGCTTAAACGCCGCACCCCTTGCTCCTGCTTGAGACGAGCCTCTTCCTTGGCTGTGAATTTCCGCAGCACAGCCGGAGAGCACTTCCGCTCATCAACACGCAGAGACAGGACTACATAATCTCCGGCAGCATAGGAGCTGAAAGCAAAGTCGCTGTCAAACATATCTGCTACTGAGACCCAACCGATGGAGTGTTCATCAATGGTATCGTCAATGTCCTGAAAAGAGTGTTCTACCACCCGCTGGGCAACAAAATCCCAAAAATTCTCCGGCACCTCACCTTCCACCGTGAAACGGGTGAAGGAGGCACTTCCTGATAATAATCCCATACGTCGTCCTGGTAAAAAGAAAACAACCCAGCCTGGCCGGGTTGTAGAATTTTGCTGTCAAATACTGTCTGTCCGTTGGGCTCTCCCCTCTTTTCAGTCGAGAAACGGACGGAAGAGAGAGAGCAAAAAAAGATTCAGACCACACCGAAATCTTATAACAAAGATAGCCCGAAGCAACAAGTACTATAGAGGCGGAAAGAGGGCCTGGAAAAAAAACAAACAGAGTATGTTTTTTTATGTTGACAGGGAGTAAGAAAAAATGGTATAAATGGCTCGCTTTCAGCGTGAAAGGGTCGTTAACTCAGCCGGTAGAGTATCTGCCTTTTAAGCAGAGAGTCGCGCGTTCGAGCCGCGCACGACCCACCAACATATATGTCCCCATCGTCTAGTCTGGTCCAGGACACCGGCCTTTCACGCCGGCAACACCGGTTCAAATCCGGTTGGGGACGCCATATATAAAGGCCTTAGCGAGTTTTCGCTAAGGCCTTTTTTTATTTTCCACTGATCCCCCTCACCCCTCATCCTCGATATCTATTTTTCCAGCAACACCTCTCCTGGTATCCAGAGTTTCTATGGAACGTCCACTGGACCAAGCGGAGAAATAAGGCTCAGATCTCTTCGCTCTCCCAGACTGGCTTCAACCTCAAGCCGCATCATACTGACATGCACATAGCCCTTACTGTCCACGGGATACTCTGCAAGATATCTGTCAACAAGCTCTATGATAAAGGCCTCTCTGCGCTCAATCGGAACCCGCTCCGTATACGGTAGCCAGCTCGTGCGCACCCAGCCCTCCAAGCCAGCTCTGTCTGGATAGGACATATCCTTGGGAATAAGCTCAACCCGGACAGGATGCAATCCTGCCTCCTTCAGCAAAATACTGTACAGTTCAGGTCCGTAGAAGCCGTAAGGAAAGGTGAAATCTACAAAATACTGCTGCCATTCTTCTGCAACGATAAGCTCGTCAAGGACAGCAAGCAGAGAGGCTGCATTACCTGTTCCGGCCATTTGTAAAAGAATTCGGCCCTCCAGCTTCAAGGCCCTACTGATACCTATGAGCACTGGACGATGGTCTTGCAACCAATGCAGGGCGGCATTGGAAAAGATGATATCAAACTCTGCTTGATAGGCCAGCTCTCTGGCGTCCCGCTGCTGGAAAGAGAGATTGGGGTGCTCTGCCCAAGAAAATTCTTCTCGGGCCAAATCCAGCATGTCTTCTGAATTATCCACACCAAGGACCTCACCGTCCGGAAGGAGCGCCGCGATTTCTGCTGTTATCTTGCCGTCACCGCAACCGATATCCAACACAGCTTCATAGCCCTGGAGATCCAGCTTACTCATCAACTCCCTGGCCCATCCCTGCTGCGCAGAGGAATGCCGGGCATAGTCTTCTGCATTCCAGTTGTATTGCTTTTCTTCTGACATAGTTTTTTCCCTGCGCAATGATGGGTTACCTCCGGTATGTAGCTAGCGGGTTGATTCATCCGAAGCGGCACAGAAGACCCTATCCCTGCTGTTTTAAAATATCTTTTCTCTTTTTGGAACATCTTATTGTTGATTTAGAATGCCTTATTCTAAACCTCGACAGGCTCATTGTAAATTATAAATGGGTTGCTTGCCGTTTCGGGGGTTCTGTTTCGGGCATGGAATGAGGAGTGGCGGAGTACTTTTGGAGGATTGTTTTACTGGATTGCAGGATAAAGATTTGAGTCTGCGACCCCGGCTTGTAACCCGCATGGCTACGGGGTTTATTTTTCTTGTGTGATACCGGCGGGGTACATTATGGTATTACCTCTCACCGCCCAGCGTAGAGAATAAATGCTGGCATCTCATGCAAATGGTATTGGATATTATTGCTATCTAGCTGTTTTTCAAAAAAAACTTGACTAATCTTTTTGGTAACGAGTATTCTTGTTAAAAATAAACGCTGGATATCTCGCTCAATCGTGACCTGTCTTCATTTTACTTTGTACAGAGACCGAAAGGAAATAATTTCAAATAATTAATAAATATCTAGAGAGTCATGATAAATAATAAGAATATCAGTATAGTTATATGGTTAATCTGCTTAGCAACAACCTGCTCCTGTACTTCTTCCTCAAGAACGACTATTTCCCCGTATAGGGATCGCACAGCATCGTATGAGGATAGTAGTGATTATGAGTCAATTGACTATGAAGAATATAGTAATACTTACAGGCCTGAGCCTCAAGTAGAAGAATATAATACATCAGAAACTGAATATAGCTATTCTAGTTATGAGCGAGTCTGTTCGCAAGAAGAGAGGATTAAGTGTCTTGCTTTAGCATGGGGGCCTGATGTTTGCAGTCTTGCTTTTGAAGAATTTGCCGAAAATAAACTGGATGCCGAAGCTTATGATACAGTCACAAGTCCGTTGTGCGGAAAAATGATTTCGGAAAC
>JBATKL010000600.1:0-7560 GCA_049669385.1 Candidatus Electrothrix sp.
AATGAAGCAATAAATCGGTAGCGACGACTCGCACTGTTCCCTGACCGAGCTGTATATTTTTTCATAGCCCCCCACTCCCATCTGTATAGGCGAAACGAAAATTATTCAATTTTTTTACCTTCATTACCAGCACATCTTCCGCCCAGAAGAAACCGAACTACCCTATGGTTTTTCAGTGAGTTAAATTTCATATCAACCATTAATATCCAAGATTGCTCTTAACAAGATATAGTTGCAACATGCACAAACCATACCGCAACGCGTTATTTTTCTTGAAAATAAAATTCTTTCTCTGGCACAAGCAAAAAAATGCATCCCATTCTCTGTGGAAATAAAAAGTTGAAGAAGGCATAATGGGGACACGCAGAGGGGAATAAAAAAAGCCCCCCTTCCGTATCTTCTCCAAATGTCAGAGTAGATCCCGTTAATGAAAAAACTCCTGTGCGTAAATTCGGCGAGTTACGATACGTCAAAAGCTAAAAAACACATTTTACCCTGAATTTTGGAGAGGATACTTCCTTTTTTTGAAAACAACAAGGAAAAACAAGTGGTCACCAGAAGGTGACCTGGGCAGAACTATCACTTAAATCGACAATGACACCGAGTACAACTTTCTACACTCGTGTACAAAAAAAGCTTATGTTGGATTTTTAGGTCTTGATATGGCAAGGAAAGAAGATGAATTTTATCATCTATAACAAGAGGCTGGGTGCTCACCCTCTAGTGCTTTGAAAGAGAAAAAGCCCATTCTCCCTGTATAATTTATTAGTACAGGATCAAAGTAAAAGGGAGAATAGGCTATGAGAAACCCCAGAGACTGGAAACAACCGTGGCAGAAGAGGAATTTTTAACTGTAAGGAATGCAAAATTATTATCGGGTGAGCACCCAACTTTTCAGGAGATTATTTCTTTCCGTGATATCGGTTCGATTGATACAGCTTGTTGGGTACAGGACTCGGACACGACAGGAGAGGAGGTAAATACAGGAAGAAGGAGTCCCCCGGCAAGGCCGGGGGAATTTTGACGAAGGGGTTCAATGACTGCCGACAGGTGCCAGCATGGCAGGATCGCCGAGCAGATTGTATATATCCAAGGTAGAGGCTTCCGCACCCTGAGTAAAAGAGTTTTCTTTTCCATGCATAACAGCATCACCGACCCTTGTATTCGCCGGATCGAACAGGCTCGTGTAAAAACCCTTTGCGATAATATCCGCCTGATAGTTAAACGACAACCCGGTTGCTCCGTAAAAGCCGACTGCCGCACCGTCCGCCTTAAGCACCGCGCTCTCGCCGATGCTGTTCATGGGAGGATACCCGAAGCTTGCTGTGGAGCAGGCCATACTGACCATCAGCAGAGGCGTATCGATGCTGCTCATTTTATCAATGTCATCCGCTGTGAGCAGAGAACTCTTTCGACCGTAGGCAATCAAAGAGCTATGCCCGATGTAGTGCAGGATATTGGCCCCCTGCTCCAAGGCAGTAACAATGCCGCTATGGACGCCCGTTTCTCCAAGGGTATCCACATCAAGCCGTTGCGTAGCAAAGCCTTCCGGCATCAATGTCGCAACCTTATCTCCGCTGGCCAGGAAATCCCCTGCCGAAAGATCCTTTCTATCAGTCACGACGACTGCCAGAGGTTCTCTCTTTGACAGTGACTGCTCGTATACTGTTAACTTATCGATATAGTGCTCAAGCTCCGCAGTATCAACTACTGGAATTCTTCCTATGGCGAATTCCGGCACCCGATCATTGCCGACAACATCCGCAAAGGCGTTATCGCTGGGGAAAAAGCCGTCAGGAGTCTGCACAAGCAAAGACGGCACAAGCGGATAACCGTAGTGGAGATAATTTCTGTAATCATAGGAACCATCGCCGATCAGCACCACATATTTCGGCACCTGCGTCCAGTGCTCATATATATAGGCCAGGAAATTACGAACCGCCTCTGGAGCCGCGAGGCTATGACTAAACTCATCCTGTATATCCTCAATGTCAACCAACATGCTTTTGAGACCCTGAGACTCGCGCAGCTGAACAAGCCGTTCCGCTGAGGCTGTAAGATTCAACGGGCTAATCACTAAATAATCGGCCTGATGAGAGGAGTTCCTCAGATAGGAAGGCTTTTTCGCAAGCAATTCTCCGGATACGGTGGAGGCTATATTTTCCGTCATAAAATATTCATGCCCCGGTTCCGTGCGCACGGTAACAGTATACTCACCGAGATCGTTTTTGCCCGGAAGCGTACGAACACGTACCGGTGTATCTGGGTCTGTAATATCAAGGGCCAGTACTTGACTGCTACGAAATCCGTACACAGTGACACTGTCATAACCGCCATCGGAGAAAATCAGCTCACCGTTCACGGCCTGATAATCACGCTCGTAATCCAGCTCAATTGATTCAAAATAAATAAGCGAGTAGGCTATGCCGCTGTTCAGCTGCGAAATAAGCTTCACTTCATTGCCTTCCGCAGACAACAGGTTCGCAGGCACTTCCGCCTGGAACTGATAATCCCCGACCGCAGACCATTCCGCTGTTCCTATACTGACATCGTTCAATAAAACCGCAACCTTATACGGGACACTTCCTAAACTGCCCGTACTCATTACCCCAACAAGATTGACTGTTACAACGGCAGTACCGTAGCCGCTCAGATACGGAACATCCAGCGTATGTGTTACCGTATTATAGCCAGAGTAAGGCATCAGATATTCCCAGGCCCAGAAATCCTTTACCGGTGTGTTGATATACAGGTGGAAAGGCTGATAGTTTTCTTCGACTTGTATATGAGCTGCAAACGACTGTTCATCAAACACGATTTCCTCAGCCCGTCCCGGCGTATTTTTCATTTTCACGCCTTTTTCGCCCAACTCCAGCAGATAGATATTCTGCCCGATGTCGTTCCGTTCCGGTGCCCGGCCATAAAACCAAAATCCAGAACCCGTATTGGCATAAATCACCGGAACAGATGTACCAGCCAAAGTCACCAGACATTTTTTTGCCTTCACATACTTAACCACCTGCTCCTCGGAAAGACCGGAAGCAGCAGCCAGATTCGCAGTGCTGAGGTAGACCAGACCGTCTTTGCTGACCGGTATTTTAAGGGTGGTGCCGGTTTGTTTTTTCTTTGCAGATGCAAGCCTCATCTCGGAAACATCGCGGGCCGCAAAACGTTTCAGCTGTTTCCTGGAAAAATTCTGATGTGTCAAGGTATATCCTTCCACCTGACCGGCGAACATCTGTGTATTAACCGGTAGAGCAGCAGATGCCTGTACCGTATAGGGACCGGACATGGTTCCACGATCATGTACCGCAACCTCGACTATCCGGTAGGTATAATTCCTGCCCGGCTCGACCTGCGTATCGATAAAACGGTAGGTTCCACCGTGCGGCGGGCTCAGCATACCCGGCAGCAATGTTTTATTTACTGCCTGATAGTTGCCGCTCTGTTCGTTCAGCCGCTCCAGCAGGAAGCCAATCGTACCGATTTCGCTGGACGTCTTCCATTCCAGGACAACTTGATTTTTTTCGTTGATATAGGCGTTGAAGGAGCTGACCGTTGCATAGGTCGCGACCGGATAATTCCAGCCGAAGTTGATACCAGTAACGCTTCCGCTTGAAAGAACAACGTTTTTGCTGCTGCCTTCTAGTGTTGTAGGTACCAGATTGCTCAGGAGATTATTCTGATCGGTAATCCGAACCTCATAACTACCGGACGGGAGGTTGTTGAAACTATATGCCCCTCCGCTGGCTGTCACAGTAGTTGCTATACGAACGCCATTCAGGTACAAATCGACCGTTACCCCGTCGATACCGACTTCACTCCCGTCTACAGCTACAGTACCGTCTTCATCTGTATCGAACCAAACCTTATCGCCGATAGAGTAGGAACCGCCTTTCAGGCCGAAATCAACGGTCAGATCGGTCGCGCTACCCAGCGACACAGCTTTTTCGTTACCGCCTGTCGTTGATGTAAAGCTTAAAGGAGAAGTTATTTTAACCACATACTTCTGTCCTATTGCAAGACCGGTGAACAGGTAATGTCCCCCACTGTCTGTGGTCGTACTGCGAATAAGGGTATCTCCTGAATCATAGCTTCCCGCAGTACCGCCGTTGTCGAGATACAATTCCACCTCAACACCGCTGATGCCGCTTTCAGTTGCACCCTGAACACCATCGCCGTCCTCATCAAACCAGACATAATCACCGATACCTGCCCCGAAAAAGCCGAATTTGGCATCGGTTTTGTTCAACGTTCCAGAACTCGGTGTAAAGCTGTACGCCCCGCCTGTCGGCTGCTGGGTTCCGGTCAGACCAGACAGACTGCTGTTTGTGCTGTTAAGCTGTACTTTATAGTCAGTGCCCTCAACCAGACCGCTGAACAGATATTTACCCTCACTGTCCGTAGTCGCTTGGGCAACAGTTTTCCAGGTACCGCCGTCATTGACCAGCAGATCGACAAGTACTCCGGCGATACCGGGATCAGTTGATACGCCGTCATCCGTGCTGTTGTTGCCGGTATCAAAGTACACCCTGTCACCTATGGTGCCGTAATTGACAGTACCGTCATCTGTAAAGCCGTAGTCGGCAAACAGTACACCGCCGCTGCTCGGCAGGGTGTAAACTGTTCTTACTTTTCCACCGTTGTTCGTCGGAGTCAGGTTAAGACCTGACGGCAATGAAGATGTATCCACAGATACAGTATAGGTCGCATCAGGATTCAGGCCGGTTTGCAGCCAGGTGCCGTCAGCACCGGTAATAACCGTCGGATTCGTTGACGTGGTATCAATATCGTTAGTACCATTACAGGGATCAACATCATTGAGGCAGATATACAGCTTCACGCCGTTAATACCGATTTCTCCCGAATCCTGTATGCCGTTACCGTCGGCGTCAAACCAGACTGTATCACCCAACATAGCTTGGGTTGCCGTAAAACCGAAATCGACCGTATCATCCTGCTGACCGGCAGTCAGCACAACCTTGTCCGCCGGTCTCGTCTGATCAGTGACATCACTGTGGTTGCTATCATCTGTAACTTCCAGTCCGGTCGGCACACCGCTGTCAACCTGGACCCAATAGGTTCCAGCTGGCAGATTTTCAAACAGGTATTTACCATCAACTCCTGTGGTCAGCATTGCTATCGCTACACCGTCATCACTTTCCGGCTCGAAAATATCGTCGCTGTCGCCGCGATACAATTTCACCGTAACACCGCCGAGCGGCGGCTCATTGCTGTCCTGTACACCGTCATTGTTGATATCCAGCCAGATATAATCGCCGATAGAGCCGCTGTTACGAAAACCGAAGTCCTTGGTGTCAAGTACCTCACCCTTCGTCAGGGCGACAAATTCACCCTCAGGATTATCCGCCTGATTGTCGGCATCCGCTGCATCTGTAGCAGGAGTATGAGTTGAGACCATACCTTCAGGCGGACCCACCTTGATAACATAAATAGGCTGATTTATTCCGCTGCCGCTACTCTGATAAGTCTCATCAGCCAACAGGTTGGCAAAACTGTACTCACCGTTGATGTCGGTTTCCGTGACAAGTGCCACAACATCTCCGTTGGGGTAGGTTATCACCAACGTAACCTTATGAGGAGGTATTGGATTTTCAGAACCGGAATCAAAGATTCCGTCACCGTTTGCATCCTCCCAAATGAAATTCCCTACGGCCGAGGCTGAACGGTAATAACCGAAATCACCGGTGGTATCATTCCGATTACCGGAATTAACTGTTACTGTGTAGGGATCAGACTGGCTGTTGTTATCTACGCCCGCATTCGGGCCGACAGAGTGCCAGAAACCGTCCAGAATACCGCTGGTGTCAACGACATCAACCGTATAAGTACCGTCCGGCAACTTATCGAAACTGTAGTTGCCGAAACCATTGGTTTTCGTCGTAGCGACAATATTTCCCTTGCTGTCACGGAGAACCACCGTCACATCGGCAACCCCGTTGCCAGTCTCATCAGTCGTGCCGCTCGCACCATCCGTCAACGTACCGTCCGCATTGCTGTCATTCCAAATAGTCCCAGAGATCGTGTTCGGAATATCGGCGGTGTAACCAAAATCTCGGTCCAACACAATACCGTCCGCATCAGCATCCAGATCAACAATGCTCCTGCTGTCGGCATCGCTCTCAGGATCCACGCTGTTGCTCAGACCGATACCACCGTTAGGCAGAGTATCCGTGTCAACCCGTACTTCGTAAATCGCTGTTTTGGTTAACTTGCCGAATTCATAACGACCGTTCGCATCCGTGACCGTCATAGCGACCAGAGCACCGGAGTTGTCGTACAAGCGCACTGTTACACCTTCAATGCCTTCACCGGCATTATAGATGCCGTCCGGCAATCCGCCGGAGCCGTCACCGCTGTCTAAGAATATCGTATCGCCGATCAGCCCATCAGTGTTGGTATGACCTATGGGCGCATAGCCAAAATCCTGATCCGGGTCATCGCCGCTGAGAATGACGCTGCTCTGACTGTCTGCTCCGCCGTCAGGATCAGCGGTGATACTCAGCCCGTCCAGCAGATTGCCGTTATCGACAACTTTGACGGTATACGTTCCGTTCGGCAGGCCGGGGAAGAGATAGCTGCCCACCGGCTCATCAGTACCGTCACCGTCCAGATCGGATGGAATGGTCAGTGTCGTTGCTGTGGCAAGAATCTTGTCATTGCTGTCTTTCAGCACAACACTGACTCCGCCGATTCCCTGATCGGTTCCGGCAGTAAAGCTGCCGTCGGCGTTGACATCAAGATAAATCGTGTCGCCGATAGCCGAACCACCGCCACTTTCCGCCGTGGCCAGATTGCTGTCATTATCAATGTTGTAGCCGAAATCGGCATTCACGAACACATCTCCCGGAGCCAGCACCACAGGAGTAGTAGTCCTTCCGTCAGGATCGCTGTCAGGATCGCCGCTGGGAGTTGTATTATAACCTGTCGGTAGGGTGCTACTGTCCACTTCTACGACATAACTGCCCGGAGCAAGGCCGTCAAAAATGTAGCGTCCATCTGCATCAGTTGTTATTGTAACAGATGAATTATCATCAGGATCGCCGTACTCACCATCACCATCATCATCGGTAAGCAACGTCACGGTTACACCAACAATACCGATTTCACCGGGATCCTGCACACCATCACCGTCCGCATCATTCCAGATACGATCACCAATTGCCCCGGTATCTGCTATTTCTGGATCGTCGGTATCATCTTTCGTAACCCAGTTATAGCCGAAATCCGCAGTAAGGTGGCTGCCGCCAGTTGTCAAACTGACAGAAGTTTCGCCATCTGGAAGATTCGTTTTGTTGTCCTCATCAAAAATCAACTCAAGCCCTGTGGGCAAAGTGGTATCGTCCACGCGCACCGTATGGGTACCTGTCGTCACCTCTTTGAACAGATAATTGCCGTTGCTGTCCGTTACCGCAGTTGGTTCGCCGGTGTCATAACTCCCGTTCTTGTCGCTGTCGATATAGACCGTCACACCGGAAATACCCGCCTCGCCAGCATCCTGAATACCATCACCATTCTCGTCCAGCCAAACACGGTCGC
>JBATKL010000601.1:0-2366 GCA_049669385.1 Candidatus Electrothrix sp.
AGTCTGGCGGCATTAGTCGGTCTTTTTTCTCCACCGACATTCAGGGCAACCTCCTCGATTCTTTCAGCTATCGCCAACAGACGGCCATATAAATAATCCCTAGTTGTTCTGTCTTCTTCCAATGCCATCTTGTATTTTCTCCTTTCATCTCTTTTCGGATGACGCTCGTAAAATCCCCTGAACAAAGCGCAGGCCACACCAAGATTTCTTTGCCACTCCCAAGGTTCGCAATTATTACGGTTACTGGCCCTTCGCACTGCCGACAGCATAATATCCTTTGGAAAAGGACGACCATCAACAATGCAGGGCAGTATCCGCTCCAGTACGCTCTTCTTCAAGGTGTCATTGCTCTTGAGGATATCGCCGTAAGCAGTCTCAGCAATAACTCGGGGTACAGGGCAGCTCACCGGCCAGATTGTCCTTCTTAAGGGTTTCTTTTTTCCCTTCGGATCTGGGAACTCTTGGGTATGCCGCTGGGGCCAGGCGAATTGAGCATGCCAGTCATGGAGACGATCCAAGAATTCGCTGGCAAGCAGCTCCCGGTAATAGATAATGCCCATTCTTCCGGGAGTTGCTGAATCTAAGCCCATCACCACAATTTGTTCATTATCATCAAGATTCTGCCGGTATCCGGCAATATACTTATTGAGCTTATGGGCAAAAGACTCGCCCGCATCTATAGTATGATCAACTTTATCATGAGGTTCCTGCGTCTCTTCCGGCTGCTTGGTGATTTCAGCTGAAAGCATCATGCTCCAGCTATCTGCTAACGGCTCAGGGATTTCCTTTCCAGAGATTGCCCAAGAAACATAAACCTGATCACCGTTGCGAAAGCCTTGGCGCGAGATAAGCCAACGCAGGGCATTGTGTGCCTTCTGAGTTACCTCCAGGCTGATGCCGACAGCCTGACTTCCCCCGGCTTCGATACTCTTTTTAGTATCCGTAAACCGTCCCCGAAAGGTAAAGCCAGCCATATCATTGGCTGAAATGAGTTTTGCCTTATCTCCGGTATGGCGTACCTTAGCCGGATGACTGGCAGTTAATTTTTCTTTTTTTCCTGTAATAAAACAAAGTCCTTCCGCCCCTTCTGTCAGAGCATCATAAGCAGCCCAGCTTTGATGGAGGCTTTGGTCTTCCCATGTTTTGCTGTCGGCATCTCCTTGATTTTCAACGGACCAGCACACCAAGGCATTCCCCTGTTCAGTTGTCCCTTTGGTTTTAGGAAGAACCTTAAAAATAAGTGGCTCTGGATTCTCTGCGTTAACTTCAGCGGACCATGTTTCAAGGAGCTGGCCTTGTTCGTCAATATGGAGAATATGATGTGCTATCAAATCGGCAACGACCTGTCCTTTTTTAATATACGCATGTACAGCGCAGGCTTTTGGATGCGAAAACGCTGACCCACACCAGCGGGCAAGCTGTTTTTCATAGCCTTCAAAGTACGGTTTTTTCCCTCCTCCGTATTCAGCATAGTCCTTGGCGATGTATTGAATTTTATCAGCCAACGGATGCGGTGCTTCGCCGCTGCTTCTTCCCGCCGACTTTTCTGTTGCCGGTAAAACAACCTGTGTTTTTTCAAGGACAGCAGCCCGTTTAAAATTTCCCTGCGCATCTATGACAATATGGATATGGGCATTTTGCAGAGTATGGCTTATGGGCATCAACCTTTTTTCAAACGGCACAGACGACTGGTCAAGTGCCAGTCCTTGTTCATAGGTCGTATGTAATTGGGCCAGCCAACTCATAACGCGGCCTCCTCTTGTTCCACCGGGCGCATATTTTCATCCAAGGCAAATTCCTTTGCAGCCATCTTGCGGACAGACCGCCTGACCGTACACCCTTCCGGTCGGGGAAAATCCAGGATGCCCTTGCGCATGACAGGCTGCCAGAAACGACTGCCTAGCTCATCAGTTCCGGTCTCATCGGGATAATCAAACCCGTGGAACATCATACCGAAAGCAAGCTCCGGCGGCGCATCATCATAAAAGCCCTGGCCCTCGCCAAATTCGCAGGGTTCGACATAGGCTTGGCAGTCACGAACACCGAGAAAGATATCCTGCCGCCCCCCTTTTTCCAGCATCCGTTGGGCAATACTGTAATGCTTGCCGTCAATGCGGTCCGGTACCAGCTCCGGGCGGTGTTCATTCCATTCAAAATGGGCCTTAACCTGATACTCCACCTCGTGGAGGAAGGTGTAAATCGCCAAAGAATTTCCTCCACCCCAAACCAGCGGCTTGGTTCCCTTGGTTTGGGTTTTTATCTGCTTCATCACCCGGACTTTATCTACATGCCAGATAATGGTGGGTTTCCAGTAGATGGACTTCAAAACGCCCTTAATGGCCTCATAAGTCGGCACATGATAGGAA
>JBATKL010000602.1:0-1781 GCA_049669385.1 Candidatus Electrothrix sp.
ATCGCTGCCGACTGCACAGCGGTTTCCTACGCAGGCCTGCAACAGGATTTCATTCAGGGCAGGATCGTGATGATGGGCTGTCCCAAATTTGACGACCAGCAGATGTATGTGGAGCGGTTTACGGAGTTGTTTACAACGCGCAAGCTGAACTCGGTTACTGTCTTGATTATGGAGGTGCCGTGCTGCTCCTCCATGCTTCAGATCGTCAAAAAAGCGTATACCGATGCCGGGGCCAAGGTTTCGGTACGGCAGGTGGTTGTTTCTACGCAGGGGCAGATTGTTGATGAGCGGACTTGGTAGTTTGGGGAAATTATTTTAGGGCAGGACGTTTTGGTTTTGCAAGAAGAAAGGGCTGTTAGCATATGTGCTGGCGGCCTTTGTTGTTTTGGACATTTCACATAAGATCCGTTATACGACACCACTCTACCAGTCTATGATTATCCTTAAAATCATCAGCCATGCAAATGAAAAAAAAGCCAGCATCATCCAATATAGATAAATCAACAACTGGTTATTTTTCTTTATCAAGTCCTTATATGCCAACAGAGCAAATGATATTGTGAAAAGCATCCAAGGTGAGACGAGCAAAAGCAGCTGCAACCTGCCGGTCAACTCAACTTGATGTTTTTGACCACAATACAGCTCAAGCAGGCAAGTAATCCATAGTGCCAGAGCAATTATCGAGAGGTGTTTATTTGACCTGATCGTTTGAATTATTGACAACATGCTGTGCTGTTGACCTCATGTGAATAGAACATGAAATCCATTATAAGACTTAATATTTATCAGTTACATACATACATTACGAGATCGTATTTACTAGAACCTTGAACCAAGGAAGTCCATTTAGAATTCTGTGAATAATCCTTCAATTCGCTTGAGGGGTTGTCTTTTGCTCCATCTTCTTCAGACCCAGCTAATACAAAAAATTGCTTCGTATCGCAATTTATCCGCAACTTAGTAAAATCAGTATATGCATTATTCTTTCCGATACGACTGGTTAAAACCTGGGCCATATTGTTAACTTGTTTTTTGTCTAGAATATAGTAAGCACCTTTATCCCCAGCTGATGGGGCTCGATACAATTCTTTTGCCGAAGAAAAACCAGCCATCAACATTACAATAGAAAATCCGACAATTACTTTTTTCATTTCTCACCTTTGGATTTAATTTTAACTATCAAGAGATTGCTTATAAAACCAAACTCCCCTAAAAAGTAAATAGAAAACCCAGAAGTTTACTAAAAAGTACTTACATCGGTATCACACGCCAAAATTAACCCCCGTAACCATGCGGGGTTCAGGCAGGGGTCGCAGGTTCGACTCCCATATACAACGCACGGTTTCGATAAAAAACCTAAAAAGGCACTTTCACCAGCCTCTTTCTGCCGCGTTGTTATCGAGCGCCATCCTGCGAAACAGGAAAATATCCCGAACAATTTGCCACGAGTCGATGATTGCATTATAGTTCAGAAATACTCCTAATTCACCGCCACCCCGTCGATGACAGGCAACCATACCGTACCATAGCGTAACACAATCAATCTGTTAATCACCTGATGAAATCCGATAATAAATCCGACACGACATCCCCGACTCGAAGGCCTTTACGAAAATGGCTTATCCTCCTTCTTCTCTCCGGCCTGTTTTTTTTCACGGTTCTTCTTCTGGCGCTTACCTCAGAAACTGGTTTCCGCTTCCTGCTCCGCACAGCGGACAACCTCAGCGGACCTATTTTTTCTGTGGAAAAGATTGAAGGCCGCTTGCTGAGTCGCTGGCGTC
>JBATKL010000603.1:0-1922 GCA_049669385.1 Candidatus Electrothrix sp.
CCTTGGACGTTTGATAGGTAACGCTGTGCCAGTATTGTTAGGAGAATTTATAGGAGAAATATTTGTTAACCATGTCAATGAAAATGAAGCTGGCAAACCTCTAGAAATGCATAATCATACATTGCAGCGGACAAGCAGCTGAATGCGACGTTAACCCTCATAAAATCTAAAAGTATATGGCAATAAATTTTTCTGATATTGAACTTGCTTTTGCCTTTGTGAGCATGGGCCAAATGCATATGCACAATGCCTACATTTGCCGAAAAACTGGCGAAGTATTCTATACCTCAGAAATGGGGGACTCCGACGAACTCCCAGAAGATATTTATGAAAATGAGCAGTATGTCACAATTCCGCACAAAAACGATTTGGAACTTGGCAAAGCTTTGGTAATAGAGTTTACGTCTGATCACATGCCAGATAATATTGAAGATGTTTATTCAATTTTCCGTAAGAAAGGGGCCTACTCAAAGTTCAAAAACTTACTGGAAGCAAAAGATTTCCTGGAAGAATGGTACTCATTCGAAAAAAAGCGTCAGAATGAAGCATTAAGAGAGTGGTGCAAAGAAAAGAAAATCGAAACGACGGGTTAACTCAAACGTTAGCAGCAGTTCGTAGGGTGCATAAAGTGCATCGCTTTTATACCGAATGAATCAAACCGCCCTGAATCCCCCATCGACTTCAGGGCCTTTCCTTTGTCATCTCCGCCATTCACCTTGCCCCACTGATCATCTCCAAAATTCCTGTGCCGCCTCGGAACTGATTGACGCAACACACATCCTGCTGCTACACTATCGGTTAAAAGTTTATCAAAATACGAACAGGAAACGTAACCTTCCGCTTTTCTCACAACACAGGAGCACCTGAATGGAAGTAACAGTGAACATCCCGGAGAAATACGTTGTCACCCGCTCTCCCGACGAGTTGAGATTACTCCTCAAACTGAACACAGCCATAGACATGTACAGGTCAGGACAAATTTCTTCCGGTGCAGCCGTTGAATTCATAGGAGAAATAGACCGTGCTGAATTTCTCTATGAATGTCAAAAAAGAGGTGTTGAACCTCAAAGCTATGAAAATACCGAAGAGCTGGAAGCTGAAGTAGCCATGCTTGATCGGGAATTATCATGATACTGGTGGCTGATGCGTCTCCTCTCATCGCTTTGGCCTGCTGTGACTGCCTCCATATTTTAGAAAAACTTTTCGGTGAAGTTAAAGTTTCTGCCGCTGTATACGAAGAGGTCACTGTCAAGAACAGAGCGGGTTCGGCTCAACTCCTGAAATATCTACAAGAAAAAGTCGTTAAGGAAGAATCGATCACTTTGGTCATCGAGGGCGGCTCTTTGGACAGAGGAGAGTTGAGTTCGATGATTTTATACAAAAAAATTCGGGCTGACTATCTGTTGATAGACGAAAAACTTGGCAGGAAGATTGCGAAATTAAACAACATTAAAGTGGTCGGCAGCCTCGGCATACTGATTGAAGCGAAGAAAAAAGGAATAATTCCATCTATCAAGCCCCATGTCGAAATTCTTAGAGCATCCTCTATTTACTTCAGTTCAGCTTTGCTTGATCATGCTCTGAAAATGGCAAACGAAGTTGCAGACGAAGCTGGCACCCTTAAATAACACAGAAAAATATGAGTATACATCCTTTGGCAGGAAAGCCTGCCCCGAAATCCATCTTAGTTAATGTCCCGGAGCTGATCTCCGCCTATTTCACCCTGAGCCCGGATCCGCAACAGGCCACCGAGCGAGTCAGCTTTGGCACCTCGGGGCATCGCGGCAGTTCGCTGAAACGCAGCTTCAACGAGGCCCACATCCTGGCTGTGACCCAGGCGGTCTGCGAATATCGGCAAGAGGCCGGTATTAACGGCATCCTTTTCATGGGCATGGATACCCATGCCCTGTCTTGGCCTGCCC
>JBATKL010000604.1:0-1590 GCA_049669385.1 Candidatus Electrothrix sp.
CTCAACGGGAAAGAGCTGCTTACCCACGCTGGCAAGATCAGTCATAAGCTGGCTCTGGAAAAATCAACCCAAGAGTATGACAAATACAAAGAGAGGCAAAAGCAAATTCAGCATACAGAGAACCTGAATGAATTAGAGCAGGATCTTAAAACGCTGGTTGCCACCTTGGGAGTTTCCCATGAATAACTTCCCAACAAATGAAAAGCAGCTCTCCCAAATCCCGGCGGTCCAGCTGCTGGTGGCGATGGGGTATGAATATCTCCCTCCCGAGCAAGCCCTGGCAGAACGCCAGGGACGCCTGTCCAATGTCCTACTGGAAAATATTCTGCGCAACCAGCTCAAGGCGATCAACCGAATCCATTACAAGGGCGGTGAATACCTCTTCAGCGAGGAAAATGTGCAGTCAGCTCTTCAGAAGCTGAAAAACATCAAGTACGACGGCCTGCTGAAAACAAACGAGGCCATCTATGACCTGATCACCCTGTGAACAGCAATGGAGCAGACCATTGAGGGGAACACAAAAAGCTTCGATATAAACTATATCGACTGGCGTAATCCCGGTCGCAATGCCTTTCATGTAACGGTTGAATACAGCGTGGAACGCTCCCGCTCCACAGAGACCATCCGACCGGACATCGTCCTCTTTGTGAACGGTATTCCCTTTTGCGTGCTCGAATGTAAGGCACCACAGGTGGAAATCGCACAGGCTGTTTCGCAATCGATCAGAAATCAGACAGATGACCATATCCCCAAGCTGTTCATCTATAGCCAGCTGGTTCTGGGCCTGAATAAAAACAGGGCCATGTATGCAACCACAGGGACGGCTGCCAAATTTTGGAGCATATGGAAAGAACCCAGGATGGAGAGCGGAGAACCGGCCTTTGAACGACTTGCGCGGATCGTCAATAAACCCCTTCCTGACGATGTGCTTGCCAAAATCTCAGCCACCTTTCATGTTACCCCTGATACCTTAACAGGCACCAGGCTGGTAACAGAGCAGGACAAGGCCCTCTTCTCTCTTTGCCGCCCGGAGCGGCTGTTGGAGCTGGCCTGGAAATTCACGGTGTTTGACGGGGGCAGCAAAAAGATTGCCCGCTATCAGCAGTATTTCGTCATTAAGTCGACCTTGCAGCGCGTCAAGCATTTTGACCGAGCTGAAGGAGATCCTGAACGTACACGCAAGGGCGGGGTGATCTGGCATACCCAGGGTTCGGGTAAATCCCTGACCATGGTGATGCTGGCACGCAACCTGGTTCTTGATCCAGAAATTGTCAATCCACGCATTGTGCTGGTCACAGATCGTGACGATCTGGACAAGCAGCTGGGCAATACCTTTGCCGCCTGCGGCCTTGAGGCGCAGCGGGCGACCTCGGGGAGGAACCTGCTGGAGCTGGTGGCTGAAAAGCAATCAGGCATTATCACAACCCTTATTCATAAGTTCGACAAGGCCTATGCGGTCAAGAAATATCAGGATGCCTCACCGGATATTTTCATTCTTGTGGATGAGAGTCACCGCACCCAGTTCGGTTCCTTTTCCGCCCGGATGCGCCAGATGTTTCCCCAGGCCTGTTATCTCGGTTTTACCGGTAC
>JBATKL010000605.1:0-1588 GCA_049669385.1 Candidatus Electrothrix sp.
GCCCCTACGGAAAAAATATTTCTTGTAGAGCAACAGGAACAACGGTATCATATTCTTACGACATGGAAAAGTGGACAATCCACAGAGAGGCACATCATGAAAACACTCTATCTGGAAATAGATAACAGTTTGTATAAAATAATACTCTCAATGCTCAGGGGGTTACCGAGAAATAAAATAAAAATCATAGAAGAGAAGAGTCAGCCTCAGTCTGCTGATATAATGCAATATGCTGATCGGATCGAATGGCCGGTGGACGGCGTTGAATATCAAAGGAAAATCCGAGACGAGGAATCGTGGAAAAGGTGCAATTTGTAAAATAGCCTTGCTATCTTGTCAAACTGAAAGTATAAAATGCATGTAATTATCGCTCATACATATTTAATTTTTACCCCATTCGACAACTATGCCCTCTAATCAAGAAATACATTTTGATGAGATTCTCGGTCAATACAGATCTGACCCTTATAACTATGTAGATATGCATGCTATCCATACCGGAGAGGTGCGTTTTTTGGTCGAAGAAGGTGCTGAGGTTGAAGGCGCTTCCGGGGAATGGATGCACAAGCCGGGAACGCGGCTGTACGAAATTAATCGAGAACGCAACACCAAGGTTATAACCTCGAAAACCAACGGGACAATTTCTTCTGTCTGCTCTGAGCTGGATGGTCAATTTGTTGAGGCCGGAGAAAAGCTACTCACTATCCGTCATCCGCTCAAGAAAAAAGAAATCATAGAAGGCATCCTTCAGGAAGTTCTGTTCCTGTTTGAGGCCCCGGAACGGGCCCGGTACTACTTTTCTCTGGATATCCAGTCCAGGATTGACCAAAAAGGGGCCCGGTCGGTTTTTATCCAGCCTGGAGACGAGATTATCACCATGTCTCTGATGAAGCGGGACACCCCAGTCTACTATACTGGAGAACCCGGAATCATTCACTCTGTGTATTTCACCCCCGGTGAGAGCATTGACCAGGGCAAGCCCCTAATAGGGATCTGTGCCGAAGATAAACTTCCTGTTGTTCAGAAAGTTATCACCAGGGTCAAGGCTGAGTGGGAATAATCCTGTAATCCCCCACCCACCAAAAAAACGCGTCTCTTTATTGTGGCTTCGCCCTTGCAACCCATCCGTACACACCAACAGGCTTTTCTTGGCCAGTTGGACACGCACGCCTTCTCTCCCCCAACTGTAGAAAAAATTCTTGCCTATGGTGCTCCGGTTGGGGAAATAATCGAACATCATACTCGGCTTGACCGCTGTATGGATCGCTTGCAGCAGTTAATCCAGGAAGAAGAACAACAGGGCCGGGTGCTGGCTGCTGGTACTGTTGTGCTTGCCGATACCCTGACCGAGTCCAGCGGACGTTTCGATCGCACTTGGCATGCCCCGGAAGGAGGACTCTGGTTGGCCATGGCTTGGCCGGATATTCTGCTGCCGGAATTCACCCGCCTTCTGCCTTTTGCTGTGGGTGCGGCTTGCTGTCGAGCTGTCAGGCTGTACGGGGTCGATGCCCGGCTGAAATGGGTCAACGATGTGCTGGTGGCTGGAAAAAAGCTCGCCGGTATCCTCTGTACAACCATGCAAAGCTCA
>JBATKL010000606.1:0-2822 GCA_049669385.1 Candidatus Electrothrix sp.
GTAACTTTGCCGACATCTTGACGTCACCGGCTGCGGTCAAGATGCGACGTCGGGTTTTTGGCGCTGACCAGGCCCCGGACGATGCCCTCTGTCGACAATGTATGTACATGCCCAACGAGACCCGTTGGCTTAAGTCGACCCGGGAGCAGCTCGCTGCTGCATCCGGCGAGGAGCAATTATGAAGATCGTTCTCTACTACCCGCCGCTGGTCACTCCGTCGATCGCGAACCCATTTCCCAGCCTGCCTCTGCTTGCCGATTCTCTCAGGGAAAGAAACGACGTTGTCTGTAGGGACCTGAACGCGGAAGTCATCTGTAGCCTGCTGGGTCAACCCGGCCAAATCGATACCACACTCAGTCAATCTGAGATAGACCGCAGAGTAATAGAGGGTCTGCGCCTTATTTATCCAGCCCTGCGGATAGACATCGAAACTTTTTACAAGCTCTGGGGGACGGACCACCGGCTGGTCTTTCCCCACCACCTGCTCGATCATTGGAATTTGAGCTTTCAACAGGTGGAAGAAATACTGGATCAGGATAGGCCGGAACCGCTTCTGGCACGTCACGCCCCCGATCACTTGGCAGACATCGGTTCCAGAGGAAGGGTCGTTGTGGGAATTAGCGTGGCGTTCGGGACACAGATCGGCTGTGCCATCGCGCTTGCCCAGGAGGCAAAACAGATGAACCCCGAGGCACTGGTGGTGATTGGAGGTGGCGTGGTTCGCCGTTTCACCCATAATTTGTTTCGGATTCCGAGGATCTTTGATGTGGTGGATGGTTTCGTGGAAACCATTGGAGAACCGGTGCTCTCCCGTCTTACCGCGTGCCTCGACGCAAATGTCGAATGGCGGGACACACCCGGACTCATCGTTTGCGACGACAATGGTCAAGTAATCTTCAATCCCCCTGAGCCGTTCAGCATTGAGGAGAATCATCTGCCTGCCTATGACCTGCTATCGACCAAGCACTACCAGTATCCCCATAGCCTCTGTCTCAGAACATCTATAGGCTGCTATTGGAACCGTTGCTGCTTCTGCACCCAGGCCCTCAGCGTGTATCAGGAACGATCGGTCGAGGCCGTGGTTCGCGACATGTGTGAATTGGAAAAAAATTGCCGAGCCAAATATGTGCGGTTCACCGATGAAGCCGTTCCCATGAAGAGGCTGTCTGCTATCGCCACAGGGATGATTGCCGGGGGTGCGAGCATAACCTGGGCGTCCGATACCCGCTTCGATACTGAACTGAGCGATGACCAATGCAGGCACCTCAGAGAGTCGGGCTGCGTTGCGCTCAGCTTCGGACTCGAATCCGCAGTGCAGCGCGTCAACGACCTGATGAATAAGGGCGTTGACGTGGCTCAAGCGATGCGCTCCACGGAGGTCTGCCTTCGTCACGGGATCGCCTGTCACGTCAATGCCATCATTGCCTTCCCTGGTGAAACCGAGGCGGAGATGTGGAGCACTGTTCAAGCCTTGCGAGAGATGCGAGCACGGGGCATCAGTGTCTCTTTGTCCATTTTTACCCTCAATTTTGGTTCACATATCTTCTGCCATCCCGAAGAGTACGGAATCAGCAGCATTGAGGATGGAAAAGATTTTCTCTTCAAGGATTGCTTCGATTACGAGTGCATTGGCCAAGTCTCTTATGAAAAGGCTCTTGCGGCCTTTACCTCATTTGAACTGGGAGCAACTCCTTCGCCTCTGGACGCGGGGGAATAACAGTTTAAATTCGTTATGCATTGTATTGCGGAATATTCAATCGGGCAACCTGTTATAAATATGTTATAAACGATCCCGAGAGAATGCGTGAACTGATCGATATGGGTATTGACGGGATAGAAACCGATCACCCTGAAATGCTTCAGCGGTTGATGAATCAGTAGCCAAATGATAAACCTCGTGAAAAGACAGCCTGCAATTCAAAAAAAGTCAAAAGAAGTGGAGAAGGAATCGTGAGCATTAGCGGCATCTCAGTAGTGATTCCCTGCTATAACCAGGGACGAACGATCGGAGAAGCACTGGACAGTGTGCATCAGCAGACTGTTCCGGCTGCCGAAATCGTTATTATAGATGACGGCTCTGAAGATATATTTACCCGCCAAATTCTAACAGAGATTAGGGGATCCGGTACATACGTTGTGCGGACTGAAAACAGTGGTGTTGCTGCTGCGAGAAATCTTGGGATACGCCTTACCTCTTCTCCGTATATTGTCCTGCTTGATGGTGATGATATTCTTGAGCCCGAGTATTTTGAGCATGCATCAAAGGTACTTGATGACCAATCAGCAGTCGATTTCGTTACATGTGGGTTGAAGGCCTTTGAAGGAGCTGATTATACCTGGATTCCACCCTGTACTCTTCTGGAAACACTTGCCAAGGGAGGTCCCCATATCTCATCCATGTTTCGGCGAAAGATTTGGCATTTCGTCGGAGGGTTTGATGAAAGTCTGCCAGGCTATGAGGATATGGACTTTTGGATATCTGCAATGGGGCAGGGCAGCCAAGGCACAGTTCTTGATGAGCCGTTTTTGCGGTACCGGGTTCGTAGTAACTCAAGATATCATAATGCGATTTCACCTGAAAATTATGTTCCGACAATGGCTGCTATCTACAAAAAACACTGGTCTCGCATCGAGAAATACGACCAGGATTTGATTCGGGAAAAAGAGGCTTTTCTTGAGGAACAACGGCAATACCAATTATATCTCACGGAGAAAACAGGTAAGCTGCAACAAGAACTGCATGCAGTGAATCAGGAGATTGAAAGAACGCAGGAAGCACTCTATAATAAACAAGATGATATCAAAGGGAAGATCCTCATATC